>JBGQLF010000450.1:0-7620 GCA_041499985.1 Gemmataceae bacterium | reverse complement strand
GCTGACGCTCCCGGCTCGCCCAAGGCAAACCCGATCCAGCTGATCGCGCAGTTCCCATTTCAATTCGTATCGAGTCACACCTACCGGAACCAGCGTGACTTTCAGCGCTGCGTCGCGTTCGCCAACGCCCCCTTCCACCCCTCTTGGAGGAGACGCCGCAGTTCCGCTACGGTTGCCGCGTAGGTCGGATCCTGGACCAGGTTGGTGAATTCGTGCGGGTCCTTCTGATGGTCGTACAGCGTGGCGTTCTTGTCATCGCCCCATTCGGTGTAGCGGTAACGTTCGGTGCAAACAGTACGGCCCAGCGTGTTGCGTCCGCGCGCGACGACCGTGAAGGCAGCAGTCTTGACAGCTCGAGTGGGATCCTCCAGCAGCGGTACCAAACTAGTACCTTCCATGCCCTCCGCGGGTTTTAGACCACATAACTGCGTCAACGTCGGATACAGGTCGATTAACTCCGCCAGTCGCGGCGAGACCACCCCGGCACGTTTGCCCGGGGCAGCAAGAATCAGCGGCACCCGGACGGATTCCTCGAACAAGCTCATCTTCCGCCACAGGTTGCCGTGTTCGCCCAGGTGGAAGCCGTGATCGCCCCAGAAGACGACGACCGTGTTCTCCCACAGTTTCAGCCGATCCAGCGTGTCCAGCAGCAGACCGACTTGCGTATCCGTGAACGAGGTGCAGGCGTAGTAGGCGGCGATGGCTTGCCGTTTATCCGCGTCGGTCAACTTGTCATCCGCGGGTGTATGCGTGAAGGCAATGGCCGGGACGTTCTTGCGGACGTCGGGCGGCTCCTGGGGCAGAGTGATTTTTTCGGGCGGATACAGGTCGAAGTATTTCTTGGGAGCGACGAACGGCAGGTGCGGCTTGTGGAAGCCGGCGGCGATGAAGAACGGCCTGTCCTTGTTCTTCTCGATCAGCTGGACGATGCGCCGCGCGGTCCGGCCATCGGGTTGGTCTTCATCGTTGTTGGTGGTCGCGCGCCATTGCAGCGGGATTCCCCCCGCCACGCCTTGCTGCGGCTGCTGCTCTTGCGGGGAAGCGAGTGCAGCCACTTCGAGCAACGGCCTCGGCGGTAACGGCCTCTGCGGCGGTAACGGCCTCTGCGGCAGTGCGGGTGGAGCAGCCGCTCCGGCCCCGGCCTGGCGCGGATTCTCCGATACGTCCCACTTGACGGCGTCCTCGAAGGCGCCATGAGCGATTTTGCCGACGCGAGCCGTGAAGTAGCCGTGCTGGCGGAAATGTTCCGGCAAGAACACCGCGTCTTTCAAGTGTGTGCGCGGCGGCGTGGTGTTGTCGAAGATGCGCGTCGCGTCTGGCCGGCGACCGCTGAGCAGCGAAGTCCGCGAAGGATTGCACAGCGGATACTGGCAGTAGGCCCGCTCGAAGCGCACCCCGCGTGTGGCCAGACGATCGATGTTGGGCGACTGGACCAGCGGATGGCCATAGCAGCCGAGACAGGTATTGAGATCGTCCACAGCGATGAATAGGACATTGAGCTTCTTCGCCGGCTCGTCGGCCGTCGCGGAGGCTCCGGAGGAGCTTACCAAGCCCAGGGCGAGCAGGAGCCAGAAACGGAGATGCAGGCTCGTTGTGGTAGCCACGTGCGGAACTCCTTGCCTGAAGTACGCGATCCTCTCGACGCGTCGCGGTGTTGAGCAACCTTCAACCGTGCGGAACCTTCGGGAGTCCAAGGATAGACGAGGTGCGGCAGGATTGCCAGCAAAAGCTTTCCGAGGAGGCGGCGGGTCGAACCTGTCCAAGGGGTTTCACGTCTGTGTCCCGGCGAGAGTGGTCGCTACGACGGAACCGGTGATGCTATACGTGCCGACGTCAAAGCCATAATTGGTGGCGGTGCACCCATTGCTGATGCCGTGACTGGCCACTACCAACCGGTACGAACCCGCTGCCAGAGTACCCGTCCACGTAACCGTCCCGCTGTCCGGGTCCTGCCAGCCGGCGACGACGTTGCCGGACGCATCCAGTAGCTCGATCATCGAATGCAAGTTGCCGTAGCTGGGGGCGCTGACTGACAGGCTGATCGAGCCGGCACCAGTAGTGAAGGACCACACATCCACTTCCGACATCGTCGCGATAATGCCCGCAGCGTGGACCTGGGTGCCGGAAACCGTCAGCGGTGTGGCGGTGCTGGCGGTGCTGCCCACCTCAACCGGACGGTAGCCGAAGTTGCTGGCGATCACCGCCAGGTCATCCTGATAGCTGGTCGAGTCGAGCACGCTTTGCCCGTACCACCACATGCCACGCGTGGCGTAGTAAGAGCTGCCCATGATCGGCGCGGTCCCATCACCGGGACCTTGTTGATACTCCGCGGTCCTGGTGGTGTCGGAGTAGGTGGCTTGATGGTTCAGCCCCATCGTGTGGCCGGACTCGTGCGTAATGGCCTCGCCGGTGTAAAAGACGTTGCCATTGGCGAGGTTGTCGGGGAAGACGAAGCCGCGCGCGGGGTTGTTGGCCGAGCTGCCGGCCAGGCCGCCTACCTGGGCATAGCCGCCGCAGGTTCCGCCGAGCCAGAAGCCATTGCCGCCGATATCGATCTGGGAAACGATACCGCTATAGCCGGACACGGTTCGGGGGTCCACGGTCGAGACATTGATGTTGAACGGCGCGTAATTCTCGGCGACGATCTGCCAGATCTGCGTGATGGTTGTGACCTCGGTCTGGGACAGCGTCGACCGGTCGCCATCGGTATCGAAGGCCGGAATGGGAATGTTGCTGTAGCCCTGCCAACTGGGAACGAAGTCGCCGGTGAAGTTGAGATACAGGGTGGCGGAAGCGCCCACCAGGCTGTTCAAGACCGGCAGCGGCAGGTCGGTCGCGTCGGTGGTCGTGCTGGTACTCGTCGAGCCGATGCTGCCGGTCGCCTGCGCAGCGGCGATGGCCGGATAATCCGGTGTGTCCTCGTCTTGGCCAAGGTTTCCGGCCCCCAACGGATCCATCACGATCAGATCGCTAACCGAAGGCGCTGCGGAGAGCACCATACGATCTTCCAGCGCTTCCAGGAATGGCTTCGCGCTGGGCGGCCTGCGGGTGTTCGGCGTCCGGAACACGGAGGATTTGCCCAGTAGTTGGTAGATGACGCGCAGCATGATCATCCTCGTGCGGAGTCAAGGGGCAACCGGCCTGTGCATCGGCTGCCACAAAGGGATGGCTGTCACGAAGGGGTGTGAAAGCCGGTGTCCGGTTTTCTTACTTGGGGTGATCTCTTGGGAGAGCTTGGTCCAAGCTTGGGGCCATGCGAGTTTTCTTCCGTGCCCCAGGGCTTGTCGTTGTGCTCTACTGGA
Organism: Gemmataceae bacterium; assembly: GCA_041499985.1. Lineage (GTDB taxonomy): Bacteria > Planctomycetota > Planctomycetia > Gemmatales > Gemmataceae > JBGQLF01. The sequence goes on along the minus strand of JBGQLF010000450.1, from coordinate 4,318 downwards.
TACCTGCCCAAATTGCGGGGAAGGCCATCACGGTTCGCCCAGATTTTTTCGTGTCCGAGTTCCAGGCTGGCAAAAGAGGATTTCGCTCATCTCAAGGTACGTCGTAATTGGTGCTCTGGCGATCTTGCCCGTTCTGGGTTCCGACCCGGAGCTTCCAGGTTGGTACCGTGACTGGTAACCGCCTGGACTCCTGTGCTGGTGGAGACGACCTGCTTAGCATCGGCGCCGTGGCCGGCGGTGACGCAGGGCGTTGAGGCGTTGGTTGAACGATGGCAGGTCCAGGGCGAGCCCGAAAATATGGGCGAGAGTTTGATTGCCGATGCAGACCGCCAGGAGGCCATCCCCGCGGTCCGCGATCCAGGCATCGCCCTGGATCCGTAGATCCAGTGGGGACGGCCGTACCTTGCGAACAGGCGGCCGTACGCGGGATTGGCCAATCCAGGGACGCAGGGTGGAAAGAGCGCGTAACATGATCAACCTCCTGAGGAGTACGGGGCAGCGGATCGGTGAATCGGCTGCCACAAGGGGATGGCTGTCACGAAGGGAGTGTGAAAGCCGTTGTCCGGTTTCGTTACTTGGGGGGACCTCTTCGGCGGACTCTGTCCGAAGCTCGGGGCCATGCGAGTTTTCTTCCGTGCCCCAGAGCTTGTTGTTGTGGTCTACTGGATACCTGCCCAAATCGCGGGGAAGGCCATCACGGGTTGCCAAGATTTTTCCGCACCGCCCGTGGTTGACACGTGGGGCAGACATTCTTGTCTGCCGAAACCGCTGGCAGACAGGAATGTCTGCCCTACTGCAATCGTGTTCGGCACAGGGGTTGCTCTTGGGAGCGTTCTTCAGTCCCGTTCACGGGACTTGCCGCGGCTGCGGTATAGGCCCGGCGTTGACGCCGGGTGACGCATGGTCCCCAGCACCTCCGGACCCCCGTTCATGGGGGTTCTCGGTGTTGGGGCTTGAGCCTTCCGAGGCGTGCCCCCGGCTAAAGCCCATACTCCGAGAACCCCCGTGAACGGGGGTCCGGAACCTGCGCTGCGGCGGCCAGCGACCCGGCGTCAACGCCGGGCCTCCCACCGCAGCTGCGGCAAGCCCCGTGAACGGGACTACAAGCAAATGCCTGCCCCACTGTCCTTGTTGCATGGTCATGTTTAGTTCGAAACGCCCCCAGACCAGGACCAGAAGCATCGGCCACCCTCTGGCAACTTGCCTACTACGCGAAGTCGAAAACAGATTTGCAGTCCCAGGGGCCAGGCTCTACAATAGCGGCCATCTTTTCCCCAAGCCTGGAGTTTCGTCGGAGGAACGGCCGATGTCGTCGATCGGACAAGTCAGCCAATGGGTCATGCAGCTCAAAGGGGGCGATCAGGCGGCCGTCCAGGGAATCTGGGAAGTCTATTTCCAGCGGTTGGTGGTCCTGGCCCGGAAAAAGCTCCACGCCGCTCCGCGGCGGGCCGCGGACGAGGAAGACGTGGCCTTGAGCGCCTTCGACAGCTTCTGCCGGGGCGCCCAGGCCGGGCGTTTTCCCAAGCTACTGGATCGGGAAGACCTCTGGCAATTGCTGGTCGTCCTCACCGCCCGCAAGGCGCACAAGCTGGTCCGGCACGAAGGCTGCCAGAAACGAGGCGGCGGCAAAGTGCAGCCGGTCTCCGTCCTGGCGGGCGACGACGCGAGCGGACAAGAACAGCCCTTCGCCCAGATCATCGGCAGGGAGCCGACTCCGGAGTTTGCCGCGCAGGTGGCCGAGGAGTGTCAGCGGCTCCTCGACAAGCTGGGCGACGACGAGTTGCGCATGCTGGCGCTGTGGAAGATGGAAGGCTACACCAGCGCCGAGGTCGCCGCCAAGCTGGGGCGCTCCGAACCCACCGTCGAGCGCAAGATGCGGTTGATTCGCAACTGCTGGGAAAAGGAGCAAGTGCCATGAGCGACTCGGTCCAGGGCAGCAATGCGTCGTTGCCGTTCTCCCGGGGACGGTGTCTGGATAAAGTGTGTGACGCTTTCGAGGCCGCCTGGACAGGGGGCCAGCGGCCACGCATCGAGGACTATCTAGAGAAGCTGCCGGAGCCGGATCGCAACGCGCTCCTGCGCGAGTTGATCCGGCTGGAGGTCTACTACCGCCATGCCACCAAGGAAGACTTCCAGCTGGCTGATTACCGTGCCCGCTTCCCCGCGCTGGATTCCACCTGGCTGGCCGAGCTGGGCGAGGCACTGGTTACCGTGCAACCTGCCGCGTCCCCGGCTTCGGCCAAGGCGGTGCCTCCTCTGACTGGGAAGACCCAGCGCATTCGCTGCCCCCATTGCGACAATCCGATTCAACTCGTGGACGACCGCTCCGACGAAGTCCTCTGTCCCGGCTGTGGCAGTTCCTTCCGCATGCGTGAGACCCACTACACGTCGACGATCGACACGATGCGCCCCCTGGGGAAGTTTCAGCTCTTGGAGCGTGTGGGACTCGGGGCATTCGGAGCGGTTTGGCGGGCCCGCGACACCGAGCTCGACCGGATTGCGGCGTTGAAGATTCCGCATACGGGCTTGTTGACCTCGGGGCACGATCTCGAACGCTTCTATCGCGAGGCGCGGGCGGCGGCCCAGCTGCGCCATCCCGGCATCGTCGCGGTGCACGAGGTGACGATGCTGGCGGACCTTCCGGTGATCGTCGAGGATTTCATTGAGGGCGTGCCGCTGAAGGACCTGCTCGAGGTGCGGCGGCTGACCTTTCGCGAGGCCGCGACACTGCTGGCCGACGTGGCCGATGCCCTGGACTACGCCCATGCCAGGGGGCTGGTGCACCGGGACATCAAGCCGGCCAACATCATGATCGAACGTTGCCGCTCGGCAGCGGGCGCGCCGGGCCACACGGAGGAGACGAATGGGGAGCAGGGCGCGGGGACCGGGGTCGGCAGGCCGCTGGTGATGGATTTTGGCCTGGCGCTGCGGCAGGAAGGGGAGATTGTCCTGACGATGGAGGGGCAGATCATTGGCACGCCGGCGTACATGAGTCCCGAACAGGCGGCGGGGCAAGGCCACCAGGCGGATCGGTGCAGCGATGTCTACAGCTTGGGAGTGATTTTCTACCAGCTGCTCACGGGCGAGCTGCCGTTTCGGGGGTCGCGCCTGATGGTGAGGGATCAGGTGTTGCACGAAGAGCCACGACCTCCGCGACGGATCAATTACCAGATCCCGCGCGATCTGGAGACAATCTGTCTGAAGACCCTAGCCAAGGCGCCGGCGCGACGCTATGCGACAGCACAGGCCCTGGCCGAGGACCTGCGTCATTGGCTGAAGGGGGAGCCGATCCACGCCCGGCCAGTGGGAAGGGTCGAACGGACCTGGGGCTGGTGCCGCCGCTATCCGCATGAGGCGAGCCTGGTGGCGCTGGTAGCTTTCTTGTTGCTAGCTGGCACAGGGATTGGCTCCTACTTTGCAGCCGAGGCGCGGGTCAACCTCCGCGAAGCCGAGCGGCAAGGGCAACAATTGCAGCACCTCGACGAGGTCAAAAGATTCCGTTCTTACGCCGACGAGCTCCACTTCTATGCCACCAGTGCAGACCGGACCGCCGAGCAGCGCGCCCCTTATTACGATCTCAAGAAAGGCGAAGTTGCCGGACAGGCAGCCCTGACGATTGCCCGGAGCTGGGGAACGACACTGGAACATTTGTCACTCCCAGAAGGGGAGGCTTCTCCCAAAGAGGAGCTTTACGAACTGCTGCTGTTGCTGGCCCAGGCCAAGAGCTGGCACGCCTCCGAACCGGGAGCCGTTCAGGAGATGCACAAGCTCCTCGAGCAGGCCCGGATGCTGCGCGAGCCTTCGCAAAGTTACTACCGATTGCATGCGGCCTATTGCCGGCTTCAAGTCAAGGACGCAGAAGCCGCCGTGGCGCACCAACAAGCCGAGGGTCTGCACGCACGGCCCGCCGCCTTGGATCATTTCCTGCGGGGCGAAGAGTACCGCACGCAGGCCGCGAATCAGGCTTATGCGCATACCGACCGCACCACCTGGCAGCCGGACCGCGACCTGCTGGCAAAAGCCATCGACGAGTATCAACTCGCTCTCCAGAAGGACCCCAAGCATTATTGGTCGCACATCCAGCTCGGACGCTGCTACCTGAGCCTGGGACGCGGGTCCGAAGCTGTGGAAACGCTGCGCGCCGGTGTGGCTCTCCGGCCGGACTCTCCCTGGGGATATCTGGACATTCGCAGTTTTATCTGAACAGAAGGCCAGGCAATGACGGAGGCCGTGGGGTGAAAGGGAAGGGGGTTCCTCATATCCTTTAAGGGTATGTATGCTCCGTCCCCAAGGATAGGGAGGTCCCCCCATGTGGACT
>JBGQLF010000449.1:0-7627 GCA_041499985.1 Gemmataceae bacterium | reverse complement strand
CGGCTAGAAACGCCCGGCGGTCCCTCCTCGACCCCTGCCGGCTCGTCCGGCAGGTGAGACAGTTCTGTGGCGAACTGGCCCACGTCTAGCCGCCGAACACCTTAAACAGCCGGACGAGCCGGCAGGGGTCGAACGGTTAAGAAAACTGCCCTCCTAGCCGCCGAACTCCTTCACCTGCCGGACAAGCCGGCAGGGGTCTGCCCCCCAGGGCGGATTGGTTTTTGCTTGCTTCGCCTGGGACCGGCGCCGAAAATCCCCGTTAGATTTTTGCTTCTGCGGAGTATCTATATGGGAAGCGCTTCTGGATTGTCGATGAACGACACCTGGCTGGGCCGGCTGATGCAGGTTCCTCCCGATCCAGCAGCTTGGAGTGAATTTGGGAAACGCTATGGACCCAAGATCCGCAGCTGGTGCCACAGGTGGAACGTTCAGGAAGCGGACGTCGACGATGTGACCCAGCAGGTTTTGCTGAACCTGCTCCAGTCGATCGGCACCTATCAACGGCCGAAGGGTGGTTTTCGCAAGTGGCTGAAACGGGTGACACGCAATGCGCTGGGCAAGTACCTCAAACACCAGGTGCGAGCCGGGAAAGGCAGTGGCGACACCATCGTCCTCCACCAGCTCCACAGCCTTGAGGCACGGAAGGATTTCGTGAAGTGTCTGGAAGAAGAATTTGACCTCGAACTGCTGGAAGTTGCCCTGGGGCGCGTGCGCCAAGCGGTGCATCCCAACACCTGGGAGGCGTTCTGGTTGACGGAGCGAGAGAAACGGACCATCGCCGAGGCAGCCGCGCAGTTGCAGATGACCGTTGCCGCAGTCTATGTCGCTCGCAACCGCGTGAAGAAAATGCTGGAAGCCGCGCTTCGTGAGCTGGAAGGACCGGACGAGGAGTAACAGGAGATCGAACCATGGACCATCTCTCCGAGGAACAGTTCCAGCGACTGTCCGATGAACAGCTGAGCCCGGCCGAGTTCGAAGCCATCGAGGCGCATCTGGAGAAATGCCCCCTGTGTCAGGGAAAACTTAACGACTGGATGCGCCACAGCACCTCGCAAGGTGCGCAGTCGCAGAATGTGGTTCGGCAGTCTGCGGACAAGCCGTACAGGAACTATCTGGATCGACTCGGTGAAGCTCGGCCGCCCACTGGAGCAATTACCCCGGAGATCGCCAATGGAGCCGAGGGAACAGTGCCCCCGTCGCCGGCAGGAGAATCCGATACGGAAGCTTTGCCGAATATCCCGGGCTATGAAATCCGGGACGTCCTTGCTCGCGGCGGCATGGGCATCATCTACAAGGCCAGGCACATCAGGCTCAACCGGATCGTTGCCCTCAAGATGCTCTTGGACGGGAAACACGCCGGAGCGGATGACCTGAACCGCTTCCGTCGCGAGGCGGAGGCAGTTGCCTGCCTACAACATCCCAACATCGTGCAGATCTACGAAGTCGGCGAGTATGAGGGCCGACCGTATTTCGCCCTGGAATTCCTGGACAGTGGCAACCTGGACAAAAAGCTCGACGGCACCCCACTGCCGGCCCGGCAAGCGGCGGAACTGCTGGAGCTCCTGGCCCGGGCCATACATGTGGCCCATGAGCGCGGGGTGATCCATCGCGACCTGAAGCCGGCCAATGTGCTCCTGGCGCGGAGTGACAGCAAGCAGGCGGTCCAGCTCGGCAGCACACCTGAAAAAGCAGGGCCCTACGAGATCAAGATCACGGACTTCGGCCTGGCCAAGCGGCTGAATGTAGGGAAGGGGCAGACAGCGACGGGCGTGGTTATGGGCACGCCCAGCTACATGGCGCCGGAACAGGCTCGGGGTGAGGCCAAGGCGATTGGCCCGGCGGCGGATGTGTACGCACTGGGAGTGATCTTGTACGAGGCACTGACGGGACGGCCGCCGTTCAAGGCGGAGTCGCAGGTGGAGACCATCTTGCAAGTGCTCGCCGAAGAGCCAGTGCCGCCTTCCCGGTTGCAGCCGAAGGTGCCGCGAGACCTGGAGACGATTTGTCTCAAGTGCTTGCACAAGGAGCCAGGCAAGCGCTATGCCACGGCCGAGGCGCTGGCCGAGGACCTCGCTCGCTTCCGCGCCGGGAATCCGGTACAAGCACGCGCGACACCGTTCTGGGAGCGGGTGCTGAAATTGGCGAAGCGCAGGCCCGCTACGGCGGCATTGGTCGTGCTCAGTGTCCTGGTCCTGCTGGGGCTGGGAATAGGCGGCGCGCTCTTTGCCGAGTATGAGCGCGGCTTGCGCCGGCAGGCGGATGATCAACGCGAGCGCGCGGAACAGAAGGAGCAGGAGGCTAACCGGCAGCGCGAGATCGCCGAGAGGATTCTGGACAAAGCTGTTCAGGCCGTCGAAGACTGGTTCACCGTCACGAACGAGAACATCTTGCTTCAGCAGCCAAACATGTTGCCCGCACGCAAGCAGTTGCTCGGCACTGCTTTGAAAAACTACAAAAACCTCACAGAACTGCGGTCGAATGACCCCAAGATGCGAGCGGTATTGGGCCGCAACTATTTTCGCATCGGCCGTATCTCTATTGATCTTGGTGACCATGTGACTGCGCTGGCGGAGTGCACGGAGTCGGTGGCTATCCTGAAGAAGCTCGTCGAGGACTATCCCCAGGAGTTCAAGTACAATTGTGAACTTGCTAACAGCTATCACAACCTTGGATACGTGCAGTATCAGAGGCGGCTGCTACCTGAGGCTGTTTCGTCTCACAAGGAGGCGCTTTCCATCTGGGCGCAACTGGCCCTCAAGTATCCTGAGAACCCTCGCCTCCAAGATGATCTTGCTGATAGCCATCTCAATTTAGGAGCCGTGTATCAGGCAATGAACCGGCTGGATGAAGCGCTCAACTCATTGAAGAAAGCCGCCTCGATTCGAGAGAAACTGGTCGGGATCAATCTGCCAGAGACTGAGTTCCAAATGCACTTGTGTCAGACGTATAATGACCTCGCAAACGCCCATGGCCGTCGAAAGCAGTTCGAGAAAGCGCTGCATTATTCTGACCGGTCTATCAAGCTCGCACGCGAGATCTTCCAACAGAATCCAGACAATCTCGAGTATTGTTCGAGGTTGGCTGGGAGCCTAAACGACAAGGCCGTAACTTTAGAGCATGCAGATCGTCCGGAAGAGGCCGTAACGCTATTCCACCAGGCCATCGAGTACCAGAGGACAGTCCTCAAGAAAGCCCCTTTGGTACATGATTACCGACAAAGCCTGCACAATTCTTGCAAAAACTTGACCATCGTGCAGCGCCGGCTAGGACGGCCGGCAGATGCGGCTGCTTCGGCATTGGAAGTCCGAAACCTATGGCCCAAAGACCCCAATAGGCTCTATAGCGTCGCGTGCCACCTGGCTCTCTGCGTTCCATTGGTTGGCAAAGACAAGACCGAACTCACGCCGGAGGAACAGCTGGAACAACGCAAGTACGCCGATCAGGCGATAGAGGTGCTCCGGCAAGCGAGGGCTGCCGGGTTCGGGAACTGGAAACTCATGAATGAAGACAAAGATCTCGAGTCACTGCGGAAGCGCGAGGACTTTCAGAAGCTGCTTGCCGAGCTGAAGGAGCTGCCCCAAACCGGAGCCAGCAAGTAGTCTGCTCCCCTCTTGTTGGCCCCGGAACGCCCCTGGGCCAGATGCCAGCGGGAGTCACGCTGGAAGAAGCGTTGCCGGCGGTACTGCGGCGCATCGATGAGCAGCTGACCCGTGAAGCCCGACCCGAAGACGCCGCCAAGCTATGGGCGGCGACATTTGTCCTGACTGGGTTGCGTCTGACGCGAGCCGAAGCGCTCGCACTGTTCCAAGGGGTACATGGCATGAAAGAATCGACGACCTATCAGTATATCCTGGACGAAGGTCGGGCTGAAGGAGCAGTCCGGGAGGCTCGAAAAATCCTGCTTCGACAGGGTCAGAGGCGCTTCGGTCCCCCCAGCGACGCGATCAGTGCGGCCCTAGCGGCGATCACCGACCTGGAGCGCCTGGAACGCATGAGCGATCGGATCCTGGAGATCGCCAGCTGGCAAGAACTCCTCAACACCCCTTGAGGACAAACGACGTTGGCACCGGGAACACCCGCGATCGAAGAGAACCAGAATGCGGACCCTTGAACCGAGCAGGGCGTTCTCCAGGAGGGACGGATACAATACTTTGTAGGAGGACACAACCATGCCGACGGTAACGCTCGAAGGAGCTACAGGCCCAGCTCCCGAAGCTCATCGAACAGCTCCGCCCCGGGGAGGAGATCCTCATCACGCGTGATCAGAAGCCCGTGGCTCGTCTGATCGGGGAGCCGCAGCCAGAACGGAAGCCTCGGCGGCTGGGAACGATGAAGGGCACGGTGCTTTACATGGCACCGGACTTTGACGCTCCCCTGGAGGACTTCAAGGAATACATGGAATGAGGCTGCTCACCGATTCGCACAGCTCCGGCTGGAAGAAGAAACCGCAGTGGCGAAGATAGGAAGGAACAGCCAAGCCTTCCCCTAGTCCAGTGTGATGCTGCCCTTGAGCGCTCCGCGAGGAAAGGGGCCTTTCGCAGACGGCAAGCGATGAGGATAATGGAGTGGTGGGTGAACAAGCCGAAGGACTGGCCGCAAGCACGGTGGTTCATCGCATCGGAGGCGGCCCGATCGAGAATCTGCGTTTGAAGCCGAAAGAACAAAGCTTGATACCACCAGGTATTTCCGTTTTCCTGGGAGGTACGTCCCAAGAAGCTGCGGCGCAAATGCGTCGGGCGTTTCCGGATCCAAGGAAGTATCAGAGGCTTCATGCGCTGGCAGCCACGGTTGGCTCCGCCACGGTAGAAGCTATTCGCCAGGCAGGTTTCGAAGTTATTCCCGATCCGACGACACGCTTCCCCAATCATGCCCGGGTCGTTCATCGGCAAGGAAACGCAGGCTTTAGCGACGAGGCTCTGGCACAACTGGCCCAGGCTTTTCAGGACACGACAGGGTGTTAACCATGCAACTCCAAGCAGGGCAAACAGTCTCTCTGTTCGATGGCCAACAGCATCGGCTGGGAGAGGTAGTCGTCGAGAAAATCGAGGACGGCCTTGTTCTCGGCACGTTTGCCGCGGGGCAGGACTTTGCCAAGGTCGAGCCTCTCTTTGCGGAATTCGTGGAGGCAGCCAACCAACAGTTGTTTCACTGCCTCGATAAGCTCGACGCGGCGATCACCGCTCTGGGGCTGTACTTGGTTGCGACCAACGGTATCCCGTTGCCGGCAATCGAGGATGTGCAAATCGCAGACCGGCATATCTCGCTGCGGATCCGCGTTCCAGACGCCAGGCAGAACTCGTCCTTGCCGCCAGCAAGCCGCTTGGAGGAAGACGGAGGGTTCCTGTCCCGTGGCGCCCCGCGGCCCAGCGCTGTCAGGGAAGGGGAATAAGCTTTTCGTCCACCTGTATCCGGGTCACACATCGTCCAGTGATTGGTTTGCATTGTCTTGCAGCCGCAGCGACGGTTTGGCTTACACCAGGCCATAGAGTGAAGTGCAAGTAATCCATTTGCCTTCCGTCCCCGTACGGAACATCCCCGACGGAATCTTCGCCGACTTTTCGCTATCCTTTCCGCCGCGAGCATGCATAATCCTCGGCTGCGGCACGCCGGGTCTGGTATTCCTGACGTGGCCTTCACGCCTTCTGAGGATGAGGATGATCATGCACCGCTCGCTCCCCGCCGTGGCCTTTCTCCTGGGCAGTTGTGCCGTCCTGACCGCACAGCTGGATCTCCGCCGTGACACTCCATCCGCCAAGCCGGCTGCCGCACGGCCTGTTCTGCCGGGCATCCAGCCGAACGGCGCCATCCTGTTGCCCAATCAGTGGTCGCTCCGTCCCGCCGGCCGGCAGGTGGACCTCGGCGATTTTCCCGTCAACCTCGCCCTGCACCCCAGCGGGCACTGGCTCGCCGTGCTGCACGCCGGCTATGGCGACCACGAAGTGCTGCTTGTCGATCTCCGCCGCCAGAAGGTCGTCAGCCGGACCCTGCTCGACCAAACTTTCTACGGTCTGTGCTTTTCTCCGGATGGCCAGCAGCTGTTCGCCAGCGGCGGCGAATACGAAGTCGTCCACGCCTTCCAGTTTGACGACGGCCTGCTCGCGCGGCATCGCCGGCTCCCGGTCGCATCGCAGACCCAGAAATTTATCCCCGGCGGCCTCACCATCGATCCCGCGGGACGGACTCTCTACGTTGCCGGGACGTGGGGCCATGCTGTTTGCCTGCTGCCGCTGGACGATCCCGAGAAACGCACCACGGTCGCCCTGGAACCCGAGAGCTATCCATATGCTTGCACCCTCGACAAGGCGGGCCGACGGCTCTATGTGAGTCTGTGGAACAAGGCCGGCGTGGCGGTCCTGGACCTGGCGGACAAAAAAGTGGTTGCCACCTGGCCCACGGAGAAACATCCGACCGAAATGGCGCTGTCTGGGGACGGCAAGAGCATGTTCGTGGCCTGCGCCAATTCGACGAAGGTGAGCGTGCTCGACACCACAACCGGCAAGGGCCTGGAAACGATTTCCTGCTCTCTTTACCCCACGGCTCCCTCGGGCAATACGCCCAACAGCCTGTGCTTGACACCCGATGGCCAGCTCCTCTTTGTCGCCAATGCGGATGCCAATAACCTGGCTGTCTTCAATGTCGCCAGCGCCGGCCAGGCCAAGCCGCTCGGTTTCATCCCGACCGGCTGGTATCCCACCTCCGTGCGCTTCAATCCTTCGGACAAGCAGCTGTACATCGCCAACGGCAAGGGGATAACCTCCCGGGCCAATCCGCAGGGTCCGAACCCGAATCTGCCGGTCAACAAGACGGTTCGCCAGTACATCGCCGGTCTGTTTCGTGGCACGCTCAGCATCGTCGAGCTGCCGACGCCGGAGCGCATGCCCGCCCTCAGCAAGCAAGCTTATGCGTGCAGCCCGCTCCGGGCCGATCAAGGTGTGACCGCCCCGGCACCCGAAGGCAGTCCGATTCCTAGCAAGCTTGGCATGTCCAGTCCGATCCAGCACTGCATCTACATCATCAAGGAAAACCGCACTTATGACCAGGTGCTCGGCGACATGAAAGAGGGGAATGGCGATCCAAACCTGTGTCTCTTCCCCGAGCCGGTCGCGCCCAATCACCACCGCCTGGCGCGCGAGTTCGTGCTGCTGGATAACTTCTATGTCGAAGGCGAAGTGTCTGCGGATGGCCATGAATGGTCGATGGGAGCCTACGCCACCGATTTCGTCGAGAAAGTTTGGCCGCTCCAGTACCGTGGCAGTCCGCTGAAGAAGCTAGCGACGTATCCGGCCGAAGGAGTCCAGGATGCCATCGCCCGGCCGGCAGGGGGCTACCTCTGGGACCGCTGCGCCGAGGCGGGAGTCAGCTACCGCAGCTATGGCGAATGGATCGAGAACGGCAAAACGCTCAAGGAGCCTGCCCGGGCGCGCGTCAAGGCACTGGAAGGGCATATCGATCCGTGGTACCGCGGTTTCGACATGAACTACTCCGATCAGAAGCGCGCCGACCGCTTCCTCGAGGAATTGGCTCGCTTCGAGAAGGAGGGCGACCTGCCGCGCCTGATCATACTGCGCTTGCCCAATGACCACACCTCCGCCACGCGCCGAGGCACACCGACGCCCACCGCTTACGT
>JBGQLF010000448.1:0-7630 GCA_041499985.1 Gemmataceae bacterium | reverse complement strand
CCTGCGCGACTTTTCCTACATCGCCCCGGAAATCCCGCTCTTGAACAGCGAGAACTGCGTCGGCTGCATGGACTGCGTCACCGAGTGCCCGGACACGGCCATCCTCGGCAAGGTCCTCTCCGAGACCGAGTGGGAGGAAAAACTCAAGACCATCCCCGAGGCCGACCGGGAGATGTACCGCCAGCAGTGGTCCAAGACCAAGAAGTACTACGACGCCGGCAAGAAAAAAGGCATGCCAGGCGGGATGTTCCAGATCATCATCGACCCGAGCAAGTGCAAGGGCTGCGCCGAGTGCGTGACGGTTTGCGACGATGACGCCCTCAAAATGATCGCCAAGACCGATGACGTGATGGCCAAGGCGCGCAAGAGCCATCGCTACTTCAAGAGCATCGGCCCGAGCAATACGAAGTACATCAACGACAACCTGCTCATCGACATGATGCTCAAGGAGCAGACGCATATCTACGTGGGCGGGGCCGGCTCGTGCGCGGGCTGCGGCGAAGGAACGGCCCTACGCATGATGTGCTCCGCCACCGGCTCGAAATTCGGCGACCAGTGGGGCATCATCGCCGCCACCGGCTGCAACACGGTCTACACCTCGACGTATCCGTACAATCCGTATCTGGTGCCGTGGACCAACTCGCTGTTCGAAAACGCCCCGGCCGACGCCATGGGTGTGCGCATGCGCTGGGACCAGCTGGGTTGGCAGGATCGCCCCCTCTGGTGCATCGGCGGCGACGGGGCCATGTACGACATCGGCTTCCAGTCGCTCTCACGTCTGCTGGCCAGCGGGATGAATGTCAAGGTGTTCGTACTCGACACCCAGGTCTACTCCAACACGGGTGGCCAGGCCTCGACCAGCAGCTTCACCGGCCAGAACACCAAGATGAGCGTGCACGGCAAGACCTTCGGCGGCAAGCAGGAACGGCGCAAGGAAATCGCCCAGATCGCCATGATGCACCCACGCACCTACGTGGCCCAGACGACTTGCGCTCATGTGAACCACTTCTACAAAGCGGTGCTGGGAGCGCTGGAGTTCGACGGTCCCGCCATCATCAGCTGCTACACGACCTGCCAGCCGGAGCACGGCGTCGCGGATAACATGGCTGGCGAACAGGCTCGTTTGGCGGTTGATACGCGGGCTTTCCCGATTCTGATTTACGATCCGCGCAAGGGCAACACCATTCGCGAACGGCTGTCCTTGGTGGGGAACCCGGCGGTCAAGGACGACTGGTACGTCAATCCGAAGACGAAGGAAGAAGTGTCCTTCGTCGACTTCGCCCGCAGCGAAGGCCGTTTCGCCAAGCACTTCGACAAGGACGGCAACCCGTCCGAGACGCTCTTGTGGGCCAAGCAGGAACGGTTGGAGAACTGGAAGCTGCTGCAAGAACTGGCAGGTCTCCGGTAAGATGGTCGCGCCAAAAGCAACGCATGACTACACCCAGGGCGGCCTCGAGGCCGCCCTGGAGTTTTTGAAGCGGACGCGTTCCGAGCTGCGCACGCTGCGGAAGGTGCGCGTCTGGAAAGATCACTTCCACATCATCGATGTCAACAAGGATTTCTTCGAGATCCGCGGTATCGGCTACGAGCATCCCGACATCATTCCCCTTCTGCGCAACCTCAACACCGCCTTCAATCCGCAGACGATCCATGAGCCGATCGAGGCTGAATACAAGGAGTTCGACACCGGCCGGCGGCATCCGTGGGCGGAAGACCGGGTGATGTAAGCTATTGTTGTTTCGCTGCGAGCCGGGGGCAACCATACTTTCCGCGCTCACCCAACCTGCTACGCCGGCCCGTGCCCGTAGATATGCTGGATCGGCGTCTTGTGGCCCCACGTGATCTGTTCCCGGGTCAGACCGAAGGCGCTGGCAACTCGGTCACGCTCCGCCGGACTCGGCGTCCACCGGCCTAGCACGATGGCCAGGACACGACCCTCCTCCAGCCCGGTCTTCTCCGCCAGCTGCTTGTAATCGATCTGGTGCTGCTCGCACAATTCGTTGACGCTCTTGGAGGCTTCCATCGTTGCTACCCATCGGATCGTGAGAACCAGCCAGCCGTCGACGCCGTTCAAGGACTGCGGCCAAACTGGGGTCCGTGTCCGTATATGTGCTCGACCGTCGTGGTGTGGCCCCAGGAAACTTGCTCCGGCGCGATGCCGAGAGCGGCTGCTAGGCGGCACCGCTGCTGCGGACTGGGAGTGTAGCGACCGGCGACGATCGCCTCGACTACCTTGCGGTCCAGAGAAGAGGCTTGAAGCAGAGCCTCCAGACTTACGCCCTGGTCTCGCATCCAGTCGCACAGAGGCTTGACGGATTCCATAGGAACGACCCTTTTGATGGTCTCGCGCCGGTCTTGCCGCTACTCTGATGGCAATCAGAGCATATGCACACCTGCCCCGTCAAGGGCTTGTCCGAGGGCCCGGTCTGCCGACACTCCCCGGCGTGCCGTTCGGTGACTGCACGGCCTGGCGAATCAGGCGTTGGAAGGCGTCACGCGGATTGCGCCCGCCCGGGCTCTGGGTGAAGACGATGCCCAGAATCTCATTCTTGGGATCGACCCAGGCAAAGGTGCCGTCGGAACCGCCGTGGGAATAAACGCCATCCGCCGAAACCTGCCAGCCGAACCCATAGAAGCTGGTGTGTTTTTGTTGTTCTTCGGGACTGTACAGCGAGCGCGTCTGGGGCGCCGTGGCCAGCTGGACGCTCTCAGGCTTCAGGAGCCGTTGACCGTTGAACGTCCCGCCGCCCTGGAACAGCTGGAGGAACTGGGCATAGTCGGCGGCGGTGGTGATCATGCCCCCGGAAGCGCGCACAAAGGGATACTGCGCTGGATCGCCGGGCCGATACGTGACCTGCCAGGTATCTCCCCTCTTGGTATAGATGCACGACCGCCGGCCCACCAGCTCCGGACGATCCTGGTGCACCGTGTCCCGCATGCCCAGCGGCCGATAAATTCGCGTGGTCAGGAACGTTTCCAACGGCTGCCGCGAGGCGACTTCGATCAACGCGCCCAGGATGTTGTAACCCGGATTGTTGTAGCTGTAGGTGGTGCCGGGGGGTTCTTGCGCTCCGATGGCGCCGAAGCGATCGACCTCCGCCCGTAGGCTGGGCGCATCGGGATACTCCGCGGATTTCTCGAGGAAGGGACGCAGAAAGATCGAGGAGATGCGCAAGCCGCTCGTGTGACTGAGGAGATGGCGGACCTTGATCGCCCGCGATTTGTCCTTGTCAAAGGACGGCAGATATTGCCGGACTTCGGCGTCCAGATCCAGTTTGCCTTCTTCGACCAACATCAGGACGGCGGCCGCCACGACGGGTTTGGTATTGGACGCGACGTGAAACAGGGTGTCCTTCTGCATCGGCTCCTGCTTCTCCTGGTTGCGCCAGCCGAGCGCTTCGTGCAACACGATTTTTCCTCGCCGTGCCACCAGCAGGACGGCGCCGCGGAGATCATCCTGGGCCACCGCCTTCTCGTAGAGGCCGACGCCTTGCTGGAGCAATTCCGCCGATATGCCAGCATCGGCGGGCTTCGCTTCCGTGAGCAAGGGCCGGGCCTCTGGCTGCCCTGTCTGGGCGGGAGCCGGCAGTAGGCTCGCGCTGAGCAGCATGGCGATCAGGAACGCGACGAGGGCGCGAGGTACGCCTGGCCGGAGGGAAGAAGACGACGGCACGTTACAGATAAACACTATCCGGTTCATGGTCATGCTCAACCTCTTGTAGCACCCGCTGTCTCTGGGCGGTCGGTTCCTTCGGCCGCCGCTGTTGCATCATGCCGCGATCGGGACGGAAGGACAAGTAAAAAGGACAGTTCGGGGCCTGGACACAACCCCCGTCTCGTCCTTGCAAATTGACGCCCAGTGGGACAGGTATCCGGTAGGAGGCTAAAATGACCCCGATCCACGCTCAGGTTCAACATCGAGAGGAGGAGCATCGCATGGGGAACAACTACGATTACCGCGAGCCAACTCGGGAACAGGTCGATCAGATGAAAGGACCAGTGCTCCTCGAATTCGGAGCCGAATGGTGAGGGTTCTGCCAAGCGTTACAGCCGCAGTTGGCGGCCATGCTCACCAAGTTACCCGCGATCCGGCATCTCAAGATCGAGGACGGCAAAGGGAAACCGCTCGGACGGTCTTTTCGGGTCAAGCTTTGGCCGACGCTCGTCTTTATGCGCGACGGTCACGTCGCCAAGCAGGTCGCCCGCCCCAATGCCGCGGAAATCCAGGATGGGCTCGAAGCGATCGGAGGAACGGACAAGAGAGGCAGCTAGTTTTTCGCTTGGTCGGCACGCGGTGGCGTGCCCATTGTCTCTCAGCCACTGGTCACCCCCAAGAGATCGGCATTGATCTTGGCAATGACATTAGCGGCTTCCGATTCCACGCGCACGACGCGCACGCCGACATTCGCCCCATCTACCTCGCGGATCGCAGCAAGGATGGCCTTTCGCAGCGTGGATGCCGGCCGCTCGAATTCCAGGAAGGCGACCCCGTCCCGCAGGTTCAATTCGATGTCGCCATGCGTCGCCGCATACAAAGCATCGGCCAGTTCGGGAGTTAGCTCTGCAACGCCCGCGAGAATCAACGTGAAGGTGTGGGTTTTCATGGTTCTTCTGTCGCATGCGTCTGGTGCGGGCAACGATCCACGAAGCGCCGAATCGCTTTGGCATGGTTCTGTGGGTTTTTCGGCGTTGACCAAACCGACTTTTGGCAGCCGCCGCGACCATGGGAACAACGGATCATCCCCCAGCAGTGTCCTTTGGACGACTTAATAATGGACCACCCTTGGCTCGTGGCATATTTCAGAGCGGCTTCGATTTCCTTGTTGGGATGCTTCGCTATACTACTTTACACTAGATCTTACCGCAATGCCCTTCGGTTCGCCAAGTCGGTCGAGTCCGACGGACAGGGTGGTCACGCCATGCCCGTCTGGAAAGATGGAAAGATTGGAAAGATGGGCAGCCGGTTTTTCGCTTGATCAGCACGCGGTTGCGTGCGACCATTCGCGCTCCAGAACAGTTGCGAGCTGGCGCAAATTCCTGCTCGGCGACAACGAGGCGACACGCAAGGGAGAGCTAGCCATGATGCGCTTCATGATGGTGTTCGGAGTCGCGGCGTGCGCTCTTACGGGAGTAGCCTCGACGGTCTGGGTGGACGGCGGGATGACCGTGGCAGCGGCCGAGCCGGCCTACGCTCAGGATGCCACAACGCCATTAGGAATCTTCGAAAACCAGGGAGACGTAGGCACGGTGCTGTATCCCGGGTCTGTCGCCTTCGACGTGGCGACGCGAAGTTACACCGTGGCCGGGAGCGGCGAGAACATGTGGTCTACCAAGGACGCCTTTCACTATGTCTGGAAGAAGACTTCCGGGGACCTCGCGCTGACGGCCGACATTTCCTTTATCGGACCGGGCAAGGAGGCGCATCGCAAGGCCTGCCTCGTGATCCGCCAGAGCCTGGACGCCGATGCCGCTTACGTCGACGTGGCGCTGCACGGCGACGGCCTGACCTCGCTCCAGTTCCGCGAGGCCAAGGGCGCCGCCACGCACGAGGTGCAGGCGAACGTCTCGGCCCCCAGCCGGTTGCGCATCGAGAAGCGGGGCAAGTACGCGCTGCTGTACCTGGCGGCCAAGGGCGAGGAACTGCGTTTCTCGGGCGCGGCGGTGCGCTTGTCGCTCGAAGAGCCATTCTACGTCGGCCTCGGTGTGTGCGCCCACAACAAGGACGTGACCGAGAAGGCCGTGTTCTCGAATGTGGAAGTGGCCACGTCCCTTCCCGCCGCGGCGAAATCGCCGGTGCTCTACAGCGCCCTCGAGACGCAGACGATCGCGTCGACGGATCGCCGGGTTGTCTACGTAACGCCCACCCGCATCGAAGCGCCCAACTGGCTGCGCGACGGCCAGACGCTGATCTTCAACAGTGGCGGCCGAATTCACCGCATTCCCATCGCCGGCGGCAAACCGGAGGCTATCGACACCGGTTTCGCCACGCGCTGCAACAACGACCACGGCGTCTCGCCGGACGGAACCCAGCTGGTCATCAGCGACCAGTCCCAGGGCAAACGGCAATCCCTGATCTACACGCTGCCGATCACCGGCGGCACCCCCAAGCTCATCACGCCGTTGGGTCCGTCCTACTGGCATGGCTGGTCGCCGGACGGCAAGATGCTCGCTTTCTGCGGCCAGCGCGACGGCGAGTTCGATATCTACACCATCCCCGCCGACGGCGGTCAGGAGACGCGCCTGACGACGGCCAAGGGCCTGGACGACGGCCCGGAGTACTCTCCCGACGGCCGCTACATCTACTTCAACTCTGAGCGCACCGGCCGAATGCAGATCTGGCGGATGAGAGCCACCGATGGCAGCGAGCAGGAGCAGGTTACCTCCGACGACTACAATAATTGGTTCCCCCATTTGTCGCCCGATGGCCGATCTATGGTGTTCCTTTCGTACGAAAAAGACGTCTCCGGCCACCCGCCAAACAAGGACGTGACCCTGCGCCGGATGGCACTCAACAGCAAGCAAATCGACGTGCTGGGCCGATTCTTCGGCGGCCAGGGGACGATCAACGTACCCTGCTGGTCGCCGGACAGTCGGCGCAACGCTTTCGTGACCTACCAGTTGATCCCGTAGCGTGTCCCTTCAAGCTTGGGCACCTCAGGTTTTGATTTCAGGAGATCCTTGTATGCGTCTGAAGTTGCTTGGTGTTGCGTTGCTCCTTCCCGTCCTGTTGCTGCCCGTCCTGGTATTCGCGGACGACCAACATCCGGAGATTCCTCTCTGGGCCAACGGCGCCCCCGGTTTCGAGAATCGCAAGGACGAGAAGGACGTGAAGAGCGTGCAGAAGAGCGGCGAGTACAAGGTCACGAACGTTCATAATCCGTCGCTGACGGTTTTCTTGCCACCAAAGGAGAAGGCAACTGGTGTAGCGGTCATCCTGGCTCCCGGAGGCGGGCATCGGGAACTCTGGGTCCTGCACGAGGGCGCCAACGAGGCCAAGTGGTTGAATGATCACGGGATCGCGGCCTTTGTCCTCAAATACCGTCTGGCCCGCGAAAAAGGCTCTCCGTACAAGATCGAAGAACATGCGCTCCAGGACGGCCAGCGGGCCCTTCGCCTGGTCCGCAGCCGCGCCAAGGAATGGGGGATCAACCCCAACCGTGTGGGGATCATGGGCTTCTCGGCTGGCGGCGAGGTGGCGGCGTCGGTGTGCAATCATCCGGACAAGGGCAAGGAGGACGCCTCCGATCCTGTGGAACGCCAGAGTGCACGCCCCGATTTCCAGGCCCTGGTCTATTCCGGACCGCTGGGCATCACAAAGCAGACCGTGACGAAGGAAATCCCGCCAACGTTCATCGTCGTCGGTGATAATGACAACGCCGCGGTGTGGCTGACCAATCATTACCTGGCGCTGCGAAAAGCAGGCGTCTCCTCGGAGCTGCATGTCTACGCGAACACGCCACACGGCTTCGGCTTGCGCGAGAGCAACAAGGGGCGACCCGCCAACTCCTGGATCCAGCGCTTTGAAGATTTCCTCAGCGTGCAAGGGATGTTGAAGAAAGAATGATGCACCGTAAAGACTTCCGTACCGAAAGGATCACTAGATGCTGCGCTCTCTTTTCCTGCTCGCTGT
>JBGQLF010000447.1:0-7640 GCA_041499985.1 Gemmataceae bacterium | reverse complement strand
GCGTTCCACAAGCGCGCGCCGTCGAGATGCATCAGCAAGCCGTTGCGGTGTGCCCAGGAGCTGATGGCGCGGATTTTGTCGAGCGGATAAATCCGGCCGCCGCCGCGGTTGTGAGTATTCTCCAGGCAGACCAGGCGGGTGCGCACCAGGTGTTCGTTGACTGGCCGAATCTTGTCCTCGAGCTGGCTCACGTCGAGGATGCCGTAGTCGCCTTCGAGGGTACGGCACATGACGCCGCTGAGCACCGCTGGCCCACCGGCTTCGAAGTTGTACACATGACAGAAGGCCTCACAGAGCAGTTCATCGCCGGGCTGCGTCAACGCCCTGATGCAGATCTGATTGGACATCGTGCCCGAGGGGACGAACAGAGCCGCCTCCTTGCCCAGCAGGGCGGCAACCCGCTCTTGCAGGCGGTTGACGGTGGGGTCGTCGTGAAACACATCGTCGCCGACCTCGGCGGCGTGCATGGCCGCCCGCATACCGGGGGTCGGCCGGGTCACAGTGTCGCTTCGCAGATCGATGATTGCATCTGGCATGAACGGTCCTCTATGGGGCAACAGACACACGGAGGGAAAAGGGGTTCGGGGCAGCGTCACTTCGCGGGCGTGTCCGCTGTTTGTCGGTTTTCCAAGTACCAACGGCCGTTGAGCTTGCGAAGGAACAGGCGCCGGTCCTTGACCTCCTTGAGCTGGGCCGATGCCGTTGTGTCGCCGACTTCCCAGTTTCCCTCCCTTAAGAAGCGATACATTTCCTTGACCGCTTCCGGATTGCCGGTCAGCTTCGTGGCGGTTTCCTTGACCACTTCGTCGAAGTTGCCGTTGAAGCGCTTCACGCGCTCGTCGACAAAGCGCGGCTCGGCAAGCTGGGCGAGCAAGTAATCGAAGCGCTGGCGTTCGATGGCCTTCAAGATGGAGGCGAGGGCGATTTGCGGTGTCTTTTGCGGGTACGTATTCAGATCGGGTTCGACGCCGTAGCGCTTGGCCGGCGGGGCCTCCTTGGCTTCCTGAGCCGGCAGCCCGGCGCTGCCGAGGAGTACGATCCAGCACGCAACGAGCTGGCGCATACGAACACCTCCATTCGTGAATCATCCGCGGGGTTTTCTTCCTGACCCGCCGATAGCGGTGCACTTTCTTGCTTGTAACACGCCGTGCCGGTCGTCGCAATGTTCTGCCGTCTCCGGATCACGAAACCGGTGGGGGTTCTCAGCGCCAGAGCCAGCTCAACAGGCCCCCTGGAGTATCGCGGAGAGTAAACCGCCCGCGGCGGCCCTCGAAGTGAAAGCTCTCCCACTGTCGGAGGAGGTCGCGACCGACGACGCCCTGAAAGAGGCGCAGCGGCGGCGGCATGGTCAGGCGGGCGACAGCGAGCAGCGGAACGGCGGCCAGGGAAGTGCCGGGAAACTCCAGCCGGACCCAATACAAATCCGTTTCGCCGGCAGCCAGGCTCGTCTCGATGCGCGCTTTGCTGGCCACGAATGGCTGCAAATGATCCATGATTCCCGGAACCAAGGTACTCCGTTTCGACCCCGTATCAAGAAGCAAGCGCACGGGAACAGGTGCCGGGACGCCCCTTCCCATGAGCTGAAAGGACTGTGCTTGTCCCCGGGGTTGGGCCACCTGAGCCGGGAGGATCAGATGATCGGAAACTGGTGCGGTGAATTTCCCCATCGGCTTGCGTCAATCTTTAATCAAGCCTCTTGAACGACGGGTGTGTGATATCGACCAGGGAGATGAAGTCGGGCTCTTCTGGGTCCACAATCGGTCGGCCCATCATCTTCACCAACCCAAACCGGCGGACACCCTCGATAACTGCCTCATCAGCGTTTGGAAAAACCCCGATCACCTCGTCGCCGACGATCAAAGCGATCTTGCCCAGATGGTCGCGCACCAGGCGCTCGCGCTCGCGCGCATAGGCCGCCTCTTCACGCGTTAAATCGAGAGGCGGGTCGTCCGGACCCAGGTGAGGCCATTCGTCGTATTTATTCTGCTGGTTCATGGCATTCTCCCCACTGATGTGACTGTGAACAGACCCTTGTAGTATAAGCATTGGCCTGCCAGACAAGAAGCGGTTCCACCGGAAAAAGGGAAACGACCGCACACGTGGTCGCAACGGCCCCTTCGTTTTGTGACGCCCCAGCGTTCGACTCGCTGGCGGAGAACCGCCTTTGCGCCGGTCGTCGCAATGTTCTGTCGTCTCTGGATCATGAAACCGGTGGTTCTGCTTGTCTCGCTTTCTGCTCTTGCAGCAGCTTCCGAGGTTGAGATTCTTTGTAGCACATGGCGCGGCGCCAGGGGGCATTGGCTTACCAGCCAGCCAGAAAACACCTGTCAATAATCTTGACAATCTTGTCAAATCCCGGCATCATGTTGGTATGGCCAACGTGCTTGTTGAATCGCACGCTCAGGAACAATTCAGACGCTTGCCCCAGACGATCGCCCGGCGCGTCTGGCGTCTTTATGAGCGCTTAAAGCACTGGCCTGTCGTCAGTGGCGCCAAGGCGCTCTCGGGCAATCTGGCGGGCAAATTCCGGCTCCGAACCGGAGATTACCGTGTGCAATTTCGCATCGAAGGCGAAGACGTGATCGTGGAAAAGATTGGCCACCGCAGCACGTTCTATGAGGAGTAGAGCAATGCCCCAATCCATGATCCTCAACGGCAAGCGCTACATCTTGTTGGAGCAAGCCGAGTACAACCAACTCTTGGCGCGGACCCAAGAATTACCCGAGCCAGCTTTCCCAGAGCCCGATGCACGCGGGTACTATCCAGCGCTGGAGACCGCCGCTGTCGTGATCGCACGCAAGATCTCGCGTGGTCGCAGGGCGCTGGGGCTGACCCAGGTCGAGCTAGCTCGTCAGGCCGGTATCCGCCCGGAGACTCTCAACCGCATCGAACAAGCCAAGCACACACCCACTGTGGCTACCATCGACAAAATTGACCGCGCCCTGAAAGCAGCAGGCGAAGTCGATGAACCGGACGTCGGTCTGCTGCCTCACGAACGCTGGCTCCAGGACCATCCCCAGGCCAGCCCCGACGGGAACCTGCCTGCTGGCTCGGTGCCCGCCAAGGGCCAACGAACGCCCCGGCGCAAGAAGAAGTAGGCGAGGGATACCGGAGCGCAAGGGCAACAAATGGTTCAAGGGTAAGTCCTCGCCAGACGCAAACCGACATTGACAAAGCGGTGCGTCGGCCGATTGTGGTAGCGGAAGGCCGAGCGCAGACTCGATACACGAACGTAGAACGCGCCGCCCCGCAACACGCGGTCTTGATTATCTATAATATCTAAAATACCTTCGCTATCCTCAGTGGCCTGTTCCGGCGCCAGCCAACCATACGGCAAGCCTCGATCCTGACACCACTCCCACACATTGCCATACAGGTCAAAGAGTCCAAAGTCGTTCGGCTTGAGCAACCCGCCCGGACGTGCGCGCTCACCGTTGGTCGTCCCCGAGTACCAGGCATACTCCTTGAGCAGGTCGTCCGCCGAACCATAAAACCGCCTCGTCACCGCCCCTGCCCGGCACGCATACTCCCATTCTGCCTCCGTCGGCAGCCGGTAGCCGGTCTTGCTCAAGTAGGCCTGCGGCAGCATCGTCCCGTCGCTCACCTTCTTCGGATAACACCACTCCGTTTCCGAAATCCCTTCTTGTTCACTCAGCCAATTGCAGTAAGCGGCCGCGTCGTACCAGGTCACATTGATCATTGGCCCATCGGGCTCCGGACTGAAGAGTTTCACGTATACATGATTGGGCCGGAACCGCAGGAACTGCTCCACGGTGACTTCTTTGGTGGCGAGGGCGAACGAACGGCTAATCCGCTTGCGGTGCAACGACTCGCCGATGATTTCACTCGGGGCCGGCTCTTGTTCCGGCGAGCCCATCCAGAATTCCACTGGTCCGTGTATGACCACCAGCGTCTGGACCTGGCCGTTGACATACCAGCGACGCCCGTCGCGCGCCTGCGAGGAGACCAGTTCCTTGTCGATCTTGGCCAGGTCCCCGGCGTAGCCCCAGCGGCGCAACAGCCATTCCGCTGCCCCATGAATGCCCGGATCGGGATCGTCGCGGTATGTCCGCAGTAGTCCCGTCGCCAGCGCCTGCCGCTGTGGCACCGGCAGCCGGTCCTCGCCGAACTCGCCCAGGCACAAGAGCAGGGCCCGCCGAATCGACACCTCACGCTCTTCCTCCAACCGCCGCAGGAACATGCCCGTATCGGTGCCCAGTGGGCTGAGGCGATGGATCAGGAAGCTGCGCACGCGCGGGTCCGGGCTGTGCCGCAACAGCGGCCAAACGAGCTCATCTTGACCGAGCTGGAGCAAGGCAACCGCCGCCTGAGCCTGGCGCGAGGCCAGGGCGTCCTTGGTGGCTTCGGAGGCATCGGGCGCGGGCGTCCGCGCCAGCTCTTGGCTCATCAGGGCCAGGGCACGCTCCCGGTGCTCCTGGAGCTTGGGCCACAGTACCGCGAACTGCCTGGGATCGGCGTCCTTGACCAGTTCGGCCAGGAAGTCCAGCTGGTCGGCGGCGTAATCGGCCAGGATGTCGGTGGCCCGCTCCCGCTCGCTTTCACGGCGCTTGGCATCACGAAAAACGACCGCCAGGGGTGCCAGCAGGTGCGCCCGCACCGGACGGAAGGCATCGAGCCAGTTGACGAGATATACCGCCGGCACGCTCACAAGGTCGCTGGCAACCTGGTCCCGGACCTTCGCCCAGCGCGGGCTGTCCGGATCATACCGTGCCAAGGCAGACGCGGCCCGGAGGCGTTGTGGCTCCTGGCCCTTGGGGGGCTGTTCCACCACGGTCCAGAGCTTGTCCAGCAAGGCTTCCTGGTGCGCCGTTAGGGCATCTCGAAGAACGGGAACTTCGTGCGGCGTGGCGGTGAGAAGCCGGTGGTAAAGATACTCTTGCTGGTTGGGGTCTACCGGCAACAGAGCCAGGCTGGCGTGGAGCTGCTTGCGCGTGTCCTGGTTGACCTCGGCCTCCTGGTAAGCATCTCGAAGGAGACGGTCGATCCAGCGGCGATAGGGAGCCATGTCGTGCACGATGGCCGGCACGTCGGTCGTGTCGGCATTGAGGAGCCGATCCCGCAACGCCGTGGCTCTCAGCCTGTGATAGCCTTCGGAAACGCCCGTGCCGACCAGAGCCAGGAGGACGGCGAACACCACGCCTCGGACCACATGATTCCGGGTCGCGCGCTGCATCATCTGACCTTGCGACGGGGTCCACTGCTTCTTGCGGGTGAACAGTCGGATATTCGCCCACTCCCACCAAGCCGGCAGATGACGATTTTCCGGTTTGGCATGCCATAAGGCGGCTCGTTCCGCCAGGCGGAGTTCGGCTCGGCCTCGCCTCGTTTCCTTCTGCTTGCGGGTCAGCCAGTCGCGCAAGGAATGAACCAGATAGTCGTGGGTCAGTTGGTAATACCGCTCGCCGCTCGCCGTTCGCTCGGGGTTGGTCTCGGCATCCACACCTTCGGGGTCGGTGGGCGTGATCAATCGCAGCTCGGCGTCGAGAATGTGCACCAGCGCTTCGAAATCCTTCGCACGGCCGCCATAACCCGAAGCCTCCAGCAGTTGCTGCTGGGACTGCATTTGGCCCTTGATGTCCGTGCCGGTTTCCGGCAACAGGGCCTTCAAAACAGCCCGGACGGCTTTCTGGTGCAGCCGGTGCTTGGGGTTCGCCGTTTGGGAGGAGAAGGTTGCTTCCAGGAACGTAACACCTACGCCCTCGGTGCCGCCAACCTCTTTCAAGGTAGCGGGAGTCCACGGCCCGCCTTTCATCATCTCGGCAAACAAGGCTAAGCGGACGCAAATAATCTTGTTTTCCTGGGCCAAGCCGGACACGGCTTGATTGAGGAACTCCTTGTGCTCTTTGCTCAGTGCCGCAGCGTTTTCGGGAAATCTGCCAAAGGCACGCCCAAAGGCTGCCAGCACCTTCTTGGCGTGGTCCAGGTCAAACAGGTCCGCAAGGGCCGTGTTTTGACCTTGGAGAAGATCAATCTCCAACTCGCCCAGAAAGCGTGTCGCGGCCAGCCAGAAGTCATCGCGCACCATGACGATGCACTGGACGCGCCCCCCATCGCACTGCCGCAGGGCCTGCACCAGTTCGGTGTTGTGTTGCTCGCGCTTGGCGTGCAGCCACTGCTCGAACTGGTCGAGAACGAGCAGCACCTTCTTGCCCACGGGGAGGCCTTGGCCACGACGTAGTGCTGCCAGTGTTTCTTTCACGCCCAGGTTGGCGGGCAAGGCGGGACAGCGTTTCCGCACACCGTTCAGGAGACGCGTTTCCGTCTCGCCCGCGGTGGCCTCGATGTAAACGGCCAAGACCTCGTCGGACAGCCGGGGCAGCAGGCCCGCTTTGACCAGCGACGACTTGCCACAGCCAGAAGGCCCGTAAATCAGTCCGACCGAGAAGGTATTGTCGGCGTCGGCTTCCTCGATGCGGGTTTTCCAGAAACGAATACTGTCGGGCAATCCTTCCCGGTCACGTGGACCGGGAAGCAGTTCCAGGAAGAAGTCGGCGTCCTGCGCATCGAAGGACCGCAACCCTTTCGGCACAATCTTGATCAGCTGACTGTCGGAAGTCGGCGTCGTTGCCGTACTCGCAGAAGTCCCGGATGGACTCGAAGCGACCGAAGTGGAGGCTGGCTGCACGACCGGCTGGGGCGAGGGAGAACGGATCGTCTGCCCGCCAGGGACAACTTGCTGGCTGGCGGTCTGCTCGGCCAAGAACTGCCGCAGTTCCTCGGCCAGGTCTCTTGCCGTGGAATAGCGATCGACGGCGCGCTTGGCCATCGCCTTGTGACAGATGCGTTCCAGCTCCTTGGGAATGCTGTCGTCGTACTGGCGGGGCGGCCGGGGCTCAAACGTCGTGATCTGCTCCAGCAATTCGTCCTTGGTGTCGGCACGAAAGGGCTGACGCCCGGTCAGGAGTTCATAACAGACCACGCCAAGGCTGAAAATGTCGGAACGTCCGTCGACCCGGTGGCCCTCGCCACGGGCCTGTTCTGGCGACATGTAGGCCGGCGTCCCGGCAAATCTCGGACCTTGGCCAACATGCTCCTCCCGGAGCGCCAGGCCGAAATCCGTGATATAGGGCTTGCCGCCGTCCTCGAGCAGAATGTTGCCGGGTTTGATGTCCCGATGCACGAATCCTTTGCGGTGGGCGTAGTGCAGCGCCTCCGCCACCGTCGCTACCACTGCCGCTGCATCGAAAAAGGAGGGCCGGTTGTGCTTGATCATCTTGGCAAGGGTGCTGCCCTCGATGAACTTCGAGACGATGAAACAAGGGTACTCGGCGGTGCTGCCGATATCGTAGACAGGGACGATATGGGGATGATCAAGACTGGCGGCGGTGCGGGCCTCTGCGCGATAGGCATCGGCGTCTTCGGGCCGGGATACCAGCCGGCGGTGCGGCACCTTGACGGCCACGAAGCGCTGGAGCTGCTCATCGTGGGCTAGGTAGACGCGGCCGAAGCCGCCTTGGCCCAGGAGTCGCTCCACGCGGTAAGGCGAGCGGCAAGTCTTGATTTACCCACATCTCGGTTGGTTTGGTCGGATCGTGATGTCGTACTTGGGCAAGGTCTTCGATCGTTCCAAGCGTGCTTCGTAGGGCTTCATAGCTTTCTTGGTCAGGCGAACCCCACTC
>JBGQLF010000446.1:0-7641 GCA_041499985.1 Gemmataceae bacterium | reverse complement strand
GCGTTCGCACTTGTCGCCTTCATAGCTGATGAAATGACCCGAACAGAACACCAGGTGGTCTTTGGTGACACGGACTTTGTAACGCTCAGCCATGATCAGAACCGGCGGACCAGGGAATGCGAGAGGGCAACTCTATGATACCCTCCCGCAGCACGACGAACAAGGAAGCCGTCACCAGATCCGATGTGGTGCCGGGGTTACGCCCGCGTTCCTCGGCACGCAGCCAATTGTCCAGCTCCGTCAGTGCGACGCGGCCCGCGGCGCTACCGGGCCACCCCTGTTGCCACACTTGGGTGGCCCGGCGTGCTGCCTCTGCCGCTTCGGCGATACCGCGTTTGCGGGCGATGAGGCTGTCGGGGAAGAGGGCCATCAGATGGAGGTGACAGAAAAGGATCGCCTCTTCCAGCGTGGCGGTTTGCTCCAAGCCGCGCAGGAATGCCGGCACCCCCTGGTCGAAGACATCCCGGAAGCCGTTGCTGTATTGGCAGGCCACGCGATCGCGCTCGGCGGCTAGCTCCATCACCTGGCGCAGCGACTGCGTCGGCTCGTCGTGAAGGTCCTGTTCGGGAACACGGCCCAGGCCAGCCGGGTTCGCGAGCCGAATCGCCTGGTAGACGGCACGGGCATCCTCCACATCGAGACCGTCGAGCACGCGAAGGACGCCAGCGCGTAGCGGGGATTCGGACGCAACCACGGCCAGGGGTGTCAGAAGGAGAAGGATTCCCAGATTCGTATTGGCCCTTACGACGTGGCGCGTTGCCTGCACCGCTCCGAGGACGGTCGCACCCACACCCCGCTGGTCGGCGGTTTCCAGCCACGGAGCCACAGCGGCGGCGCTGGCCAGAAAATCTACGTAAGTTGCGTCGCCAAAGTCGCGGAAGCGGTGCGCGTTGCCGGGACAGCGAGCCGTCGTCTCCCAGAGGCAGGCTAACTGGGCGCACAAACCGATCGGAAGCATGGGCGCCTCACCTTGGACCACAAAGCGCCGCCAAATAGCGGACTACCTCACTGGCTATATCCACGCCCGTCACAGGGGCCAGTGCACGCCATCCGGGCACAGCATTCACCTCCAGGACATACAGCTCTCCCGCCGGCCCCGGTAGGAGGTCGACGCCGGCCATCGGGGCGCCCACGGCGGCAGCCGCGCGCACGGCCAACTTTTGTTCCTCATCGTTCAGGCAAATCGGCTCACCGGTTCCCCCCTGGGCCACATTCGTCCGCCAGTCCCCCCGGGCGCGGCGGCGCATGGCGGCGATGACCCCGCCCGCGAGTACAAAGGCACGCAAGTCCCAGCCGGGATGCGGCACGAAGCGCTGCACATACAAGACACTTTGCAGCCGTTCCAGCGTACGAAAGGTTCGCCAGGCCAGGTCGAAGTCGGTCAAGCGGATCATGCCACGGCCCTCGGAGCCGAAGATCGGCTTCACCACGACGTCGCCGCCGAGGGCCGTGAACGCTTCGAGAGCGGCCTCCGCATCCTGGCAGACGACCGTCGGCGGCACGCGCAGACCAGCCGCTTCCAGGCGCGCCGACGTTACGTACTTGTCCACGCAGGCTTCAACCGCCGCTGGCGGATTCAAAACACGGATCCCCGCAGCCTGCAATCGGTGGAGCACGTCCATGCGAAACACGACTTGCTCGAGCGAACCCGGTGGCATCGTCCGAACGAGGATGCCATCGAAGCATGCCAGCGGATTGTGGGCGCCGGCGACGGCGGCGCTGACCCGGCGAAAGTCAATGGCACAGGCTTCATGCTGAAGCAGCGCCGCGGCCCGCTGCAAGTCGCGAACATGCCAGCCAGCGCCGGCCGAGAGAATGGCGAAACGCATCCGGTCTACCACTGGCTGCTCACCACCACGACCGTTGCAACACGTCGGGCTCGAGTCGGCCGAACGTATGACTGCGGCCGGTCTTCAGGTTATGGAAGACAATCTGGGCCGGACTGAACAGCATAGGATCGATTTTGTAAAAATCACGCTGATAACGCTCGAAAATCGCGGCAAACGGCGCCCCGTGATCGGGCGACGCAGAGGACGGCACCTTGGGGCCCAGCGCGGCCAGTTGCTCGTCGTCGGCGCGGACCCAGATCACCACCCGGCCGCCGTAGAGGATGGCGTCGTTGGTCCGGCCGATCGCCTGTAACTCGTCAGCGGCCACCGGTGGCAACGGAGCGCTGCCGTAGCCGGACACCACCTGGCTCAAGTCGAACTTCAGTTCATGCAGCTTGTGCAGCGCCGTCTCCAGCGACCGTGCCACCACTTGCAGCGTGCCCGCCAAGCTCGACGCAGGAGCCACGAGCAGTGTCAGCCGATTCGCTGCCAGTCCCAGTCGTTCACAGAGATAATCCACGACCGCATCGTCCGGCAGCTTGCGGGTCTCCAGCACGCCGACGGCCACGCTAGCCTGTTCCCGACCCGGGATATGTTCGAATAGTTCTTCTTTGCCATACGCTGCCCGCATTGGTCCGGAACCCATGGCAAAGAACTTGCCGACCGCGATCTGCCAGCCGGCGTACTGGCAGGCCATGCACGCGAGCACGGGCTGATCCGTCGCCAGGGTGACCTGCACACAGGGTATGCCGGCGATCTCGCCCGGCACCAGCGCCACGTCTGCCTGATCTGCCAGACAAGCCCGCGCCAACCCCAGGCCAGCCTGCAAGCCTCCTTCCGCGCGCACACCACAGTCCAGAAGGCGCGCCCCGCCGGCGGTCTGCTGAACTGCGATGCGCCAACGAGCCGCATCGGCAGCGAGGCGATCCGCTACCTGCTGAGCCTGGTCGTTGAGCGTGAGCAATGCAGCCATGCGGCCTTCCTCGCTGGTGCTGCGGGCTGGAAAGAGGAACGCTGGACTAGCCGTAATCTAGCGGGTGAACAGCCAGTGGTCGAGATCCCCCGCAATCAGGCGAAGAGAATCCCGGCACGCAGCCGACGAGCCGGCTCGGGCAAAGAATGTCAAGATCGGACTGCCCAACTCGATCTGCTGGCCAGGAGAGGGAATGTCGGCGAAGTCAGGCATCGCCCTAGGGGCGGCGCCGGCCTCCAGATGAGAGCACCAGGGACCCTCGTGAGGAAAGATCAGCGACGTCCGCGCGAACAAGATCGCTTTGCCGATCCACTGGGTCGTCCCCAAGCGTGGTGCCGGCAACTGAGCCGACGGGAAATGGCCGAAGACGGCTGCATGCTGGGGGAGCGCCGAGATGCCTAGCGCGTACTCAAGCACTTCCACGGAAGCGGTGTAACGCGGATTCACCTCGACTGGCCAGGGGATATCGCCGCGTAGCACGCAGTCCACTCCGAACAGGCCGCGAAGGCGGCAAGATTTCGCCAATGCGTGGCCAAGGCGCTCGAGCGCCTCGCGCTGCGGTGGTGTCGGGTCGATGGGGCCGATGCTGCCGCAGTAGCGAAACGGCGCCGCGTGCAGCCAGCTTTCGCCGATCAGCTGATAGGTCACGCCGAGTAGCGAAGCAGCTTGGCCATCCCCGACATAGATCGCGGCGCATGGTTCACCTTCAATGTATTCCTGAAAGTACAACCGTTTGAACCTCCTTCTTCGTTTGGGCAAGTCGGGCCAGAAGCGAATGCCTGTGCCGCCCGCGCTCTGCCACGGCTTGATCAGCCAGCGTCCGTGTGCCGGTATCTCCGCTGCCTCGGCATGTACCTGCGGACAGGGCAGTCCCTGGGCACGAAGAAGAGCTGCCAGACGCAGCGGCGAGCGAACCTGTTCCAGCACGGGGGCCTCATTGCCCCATAACGGCCGCAGCCGGGCCAGGCGCCGCACCAGCGCTGGTCGGTTTTCTAGGCCACCCGTGTAGATCCAGGGAGCAGGCGGGGCGCAGTCGAGCAAGCGCAAGAAGCCATGCGGATACCGGGAAGCAGGAAGCACCGTAGTCGGACACCGGGCGCACAGGTCCAGATCACCAAACCGGTCGGCGCACCACGGCTGTAATCCAGCACGCAGCGCGGAGAACGCGGCAGCTCGGGCGCTGGCGCCCAGGATCAGGAGTGAGGATGAATGAGGGAGGCAGGAAGTCAGGAAGGAGGAAGGATCCGTCTGTCTCATTCTTCCTGTCCTTCCTGCTTTCCTCGTTCTATAAACTGCTCTGGCACTGGTTGCCGAATTTAGCGTATACATAGCCGATCGTGGAGGGAAGCGCCCGCTCTCCAAGGATGAAGGATGAAGGATGAATCACACCAGTCTCCCTTCATCCTTCCTACTTCATCCATCTTAAGACGGGTGTCGCCATGCCAAGTGCGCAATCCCCCCGTATCCACCCCACGGCAGTGATCTCCGCGGAGGCGCATCTGGCCGACGATGTCCAGATCGGCCCTTTTGTCGTCATCGAAGGGCCGGTGCGGATCAGCGCAGGCTGTGTGCTGCGGCCCCACGTCCAGCTCTGTGGGCCCCTCACCCTGGGCCGGGAAAATGTCGTCTTTGCCGGCGCCGTGCTCGGTGAACGGCCACAACATCTGAAATACAACGGCGAGCCCACACAACTGGAGATTGGCGACCACAATACCTTCCGGGAAAACGTCACCATCCATCGGGGCACGACGCATTCGTGGACGACGCGCATCGGCAACCACAATTTCTTCATGGCCGGCAGCCACGTCGCCCATGATTGCCAGGTCGGCAACCACTGCATTTTCGCGAACGGCGCCTTGATCGGGGGTCATTGCCAACTACAAGATGGCGTCTACCTGTCCGGCAACTGTGCCATCCATCAGTTCGTCCGCGTCGGCCGCTTGGCCCTGCTCAGCGGGGCCTCGATCACGACCAAGGACATTCCACCGTTCATCATGCAACAGGGCCGGAACAGCGTTTGCGGCGTCAACGTGGTCGGCATGCGTCGCTCCGGCATGTCACAGGAACAGATCAATGCCGTGCGCAGCGCCTTTCACATTATCTACCGCAGTGGCCTTCTGCTGCCGGCAGCCCTCGCGCAGACCGAGCACGAGTGGGGGCACATCGACGCCGTAGCCGAGATGCTCGCCTTCATCCGCCAAAGTCCGCATGGCATCAACCCGATTCGCGAGCAGCAGCGCGATGCGGCTTGAACCACTTGCCACTTGGATCGCGGTTTGAAATAATAACTGCTTCCAGCTCAAGGAGAGCTGCCTTGAACACGCGCTCAGCAAAGGCGAGTGTTCACTTTTGTTTGTGCCTGTGCTTTCACGGTGAGACATGGCTGAGTCGATTACGCTTGTTACCCAACCGCGTTCGAGTCGCGGTTCCCGCCGGGCGCGCCGCCTTCGGAAAGAAGGACTGGTGCCCGCCGTCGTCTATGGACACCAGGAAGCGACGGTCTCCGTCGCCTTGCCTGGGGAGCAAGTCGAGTGGGCCATCCGCCACGGCCTGCACGTCGTCGACTTGCAGACCGACGGCACTGTCCAGAAGGCTCAAATCCGCGAGGTGCAGTGGGACCATCTGGGGAAAGAGATTCTCCATGTGGACTTCGCCCGCGTCGCCGCGGATGAACGGATCACCGTGACCGTGACCCTGGACATTCGCGGAACGGCGCCCGGCGTCAACGCTGGCGGCCTTCTCGACCAACCGCTGCACAGCCTGGCGGTCGAATGCCTGGCGATCAGCGTGCCGGAATCGATTCGCGTGAACATCAGCGAATTGCAGCTGGGTGCCGCCATCCATGTGCGCGATTTGGTCTTGCCGCCGGGCGTCAAGGCCATGGCCGATCCCGATGCGATCGTCGTGCACGTAACGGTCGTGGCAGCCGAGCCGGCCCCGGCGGTGGCGGCGGGGGCTGTGGAAGTACCGGAGCAGGCGGAACCGGAAGTCATCGGCCGGCAGCGGGCGGCGGAAGAGGAGAGCGAGTAGCCTGTGCCTCGCTGGTGCCGATGAAAGTTGTCGTGGGTCTTGGCAATCCGGGCAACCGCTATGCTGGCACCCGGCACAACGTCGGCTATGCGGTCATCGAGACACTGGCAGCCGGTCCGCACGCCAGCCGTTTCCAGAGCCGCTTCCAGGCCCAGGTGTCCGAGCTGAGCGAAGGTTCGCACAAGGTGCTGCTGGTCAAGCCAGAAACGTTCATGAACCTGAGCGGCCACTCGGTGCGCCAAGTTATGGACTTTTACCAGCTGGCCCTGCCCGATCTGCTGGTGGTCTGTGACGATATCAATCTGCCCCTGGGCAGATTGCGGTTCCGGGGGCGGGGCACGCACGGCGGCCACAATGGCTTGCGCGATATCCAGAATCACCTGGGCACGACCGAGTATTCCCGCCTCCGTATCGGCGTGGACGCTCCGGCGCCCGAGCAAGCGGTGGAACATGTGCTCGGGCGGTTCCGCCCTTCCGAGCGAGCCGTCATCGAGGACGCGGTGGCGCTCGCCGCTCAAGCGGTCCTGATCTGGGTCGAACAGGGCACCGCGGTGTGCATGAATCAATATAACGGCTCCTGAGCGACGCCCGCGGCCGGGAGAATACGAACCAAGGGTCCCCGAGTTACCGAGTGAATGCCAATGCCAGCAAGTGTTTATGAATGCATGTTCTTGCTTGACACGAACAAAGTGGCCGGCGACACGGCCAACGCGGCCAAACAGCTACATACCCTCTTGGAACGCAACCAGGTCGAGATCCTCGCTAGTCGGCCGTGGGATGAACGACGGTTGGCGTATCCCATCAAGGGGCACAAGAAGGGCTTGTACTACCTGATCTATTTCCGCTCCGAAGGCAAGAATCTGCTGAATATCGAACGCGATTTGTCCCTGATGGAGATGGTTCTGCGGACCATGGTGCTTCGCATCGATCCCAAGCTCGTGGACACCATGCTAACGCTGGCTCGGGATGAGCACGCCCTGGCTTTGCAAGTAGCGCCCGAAGCGGCCGGCGAAGGTGAGAGCAGCGAGGAAGGGAAGGACGGGGGACCCCCTCCGCGTCGCGGCCGGCGGATACCTGAGGAAGCAGTCAGGGATTGAGTAAGCCAGCACGACCGGTTGGGAGAGAGAGGCAGGAGGTGCCGGTGGTATCGCCAGGCGGCTACCCTGAAATGGGTGCCCAGCTGCGGCCGACCTTGCAGTCCGGTGACGGACGGATGTATACTAAGGCCGGTTTCAGGGTCCGCCAGCGGACTTAGTGTGTCATCTGCGAAGGCCCTCCTTATGGGCAGGAGACTGCCAACATGGCGAATTTGAATAAAGTGATGTTGATCGGACGTCTGACACGGGATCCGGAAGTGCGAACGTTTGCCAACGGCGGCAAAGTGGCCAAACTCGGATTTGCAGTGAACAATCGGCGGAAGAACGCATCGACAGGTCAGTGGGAAGACGAACCGGTTTTTCTCGACGTCGAGGTTTTTAATCGAGGGGAGACGGGTCGCCAAGCTGACTTGGTGGAACAATCCTTGCGTAAAGGCCAACAGATCTTTATCGAGGGCCATTTACAGCTGGACCAATGGACCGCCCAGGATGGCCAAAAACGATCCAAGCTGAAGGTGGTGGCGGACAATTTCCAATTCTTGGAACCACGCACGGATGGAGGTGGCGGCGACCCAGCTGTGCGTGCCCCGCGTCCGGCTGTTGCTCCTCGACGACCGATGAATGCCCCGCCTGGAGCGGCTGAGTTCGACGAAGCCCACCACGAACCGGATTCGTTTGATCCTCCTCCCGCACCACGCGGTGAGGAAGAGAT
>JBGQLF010000445.1:0-7648 GCA_041499985.1 Gemmataceae bacterium | reverse complement strand
GATGCTGTGGCGTACCCTGGCCCAGCGGCTGGCACCCGGGAAGCGCCGGGAAGCCGTCCTCAGCTATTTTGTTCCCCTGTCGCTGCTGGGGCTGTTTGCCACCTGGGTGCTGGGATTGATCTTCGGCTTTGCCCTGTTGCACTGGTCGCTCGGCACGGCTCTGCACACCGCGGATGAGCCGGTCGGTCTGTTCACCTATCTGTACCTCAGTGGTACGACCTTCTTCACGCTGGGTTATGGAGACGTGACTCCGGCTGGACCCTGGGGCCGCGCCCTGGCCGTGGCGGAGTCGGGGCTGGGATTCGGCTTCATGGCGGTGATCATCGGTTATCTACCGGTGCTCTCTCAGGCCTTTTCTCGCCGGGAGGGGACCATCTCCCTGCTCGATGCCCGTGCGGGTTCGCCTCCGACCGCGGCGCAGTTCTTGCTCCGGCTGGCCCAGGCCCATCACATCAACGGCGTGGATGCTTTCCTGGCTGAATGGGAGCGCTGGGCCGCGGAGCTGCTGGAGAGCCATCTGTCCTTCCCGGTCTTGAGCTATTACCGCTCGCAGCACGACAACCAATCCTGGCTGGCGGCCCTCACCGCGGTGCTGGACACCTGCACGTTCCTCATCGTCGCCGTGAAGGATATCGATCCGTACCAGCCGCAGTTGACGTTCGCCATGGCACGGCACGCGGTCGTGGATCTGGCCCTGATCTTGAAGGCGCCACCGCGCACGTCAGAGCCGGATCGCTTGCCCGATAGCCGGCTGGTCCAGATGCGCACCCTCCTTCGCGAGGCAGGGTTGGGGCTGCGTGAGGGGACACAAGTCGATGCGAAGCTGGCAGAATTGCGCGCTCTCTATGAGCCGTTCGTCGAAGCCTTGGCTCAGCGCCTGCTGTTTCAGCTGCCGCCGATCCTGGCCGACAAAACCGCGGTCGATAATTGGCAGACCAGCGCCTGGACACGGCGTACGCCCGGCATCGGCGGTTTGCCCGTGGCCAAGGCCGGCGATGATCATTTCGATTAGCGGTGTCAGGCCGGCGGCTCCCAGAGTTCAATCCGGTTCCCATCCGGATCCAGGATCCAGGCAAAACGGCCGTTCTCGTCCTCCGTGCGACCGTCGATGGCCACGCCGGCGCTGCGCAGCTGGTCCAACAGGCGGTCCAGGTTGGCCACGCGGTAGTTGATCATGAAGGAAGCCTGACCCGGCTGAAAGTAAGAAGTGTCTTCGGGAAACGGTGCCCAAACCGTTCGAGCCAGGCGCTGCGGTTCGTTGAGTTCACGCCAGGGAAAACTGAAAAACCCATCTTGGGCCTCGATGCCGAGATGCTCACGATACCAGGCGATGAGATTCGCGGGGTTGCGTGCTTTGAAGAAGATGCCACCAATTCCTGTCACCCGCTCCATAAAACACTCCCAAAAAGGGGTTATCACACCGGTTGCCCACGATGGAATTCACGATGTAGTTTAGTGAGCTCCAGCGGGTGGACAAGCTGAACGGAGAACTGTTCGGCAGGCACTGGAGTGTTGCTGACCCGCAAACAAGCTCCGGAACCTGCTCCTCCGTACCCAGTGCGTGAGCCCACGTCAAAATAACCGTGTCGCCTACCCTTTTCCTGGCAGTATATAGTGAGGAAGCAAACCACGCTCAGGAGAGCCCGACCCATGGCGAGCCTACATCCAAGCCCCGTGCTCCGGTTCATTCGCAAAATTGCCGCTTCCGGTGGTTCCGGTGACCTGACAGACAAGGCTCTCCTGGAGAGTTTTGTGACGGGCCCAGATCCGGGTGCGGCGTTTGCCGCGTTGGTCCAGCGCCATGGTGCGATGGTCCTGGCTGTCTGCCGCCGCATCCTCCACCATGCCCAGGACGTTGAGGACGCTTTCCAGGCCACCTTTCTCGTGCTCGTGCGCAAAGCCGGTTCCCTGAGCCAGCCCGAGTTGTTGGGTCCTTGGCTCTATGGCGTGGCGTATCGCACGGCGGTCAAGGCGAGAGCCGTGGCCGCCAAACGGCGGGCGCAGGAGAGACCCCTGGTGGACCTGCCCGGAGTCGATGCCACGGACGACGTGGTCTGGCGCGACCTTCGGCCCGTGCTCGACAGCGAACTGAATCACTTGACAGACTGCCTTTACTCATAGAAGGGACGCACGGTGACGGGCCATTCCCTGGCCTTCTCCCCGGACAGCAAGACCTTAGCCGCGGCGGGTGGTGCGGACAATGTCGTGAAGCTCTGGGATGTAACGACGGGCAAGGAACTCACCATCCTCACGGAGCACACCAAGCAGGTCTGGGGCGTTGCGTTCTCTTCCGATGGCCAGACGCTGGTGACGGCCGGGGACGATGCGGTGCGCCTGTGGCACGCAGAGAAGCGGCCCGAGAAAAAGTAATCGAGCTGGGTCAGCGAAGCGGGCAAGATCGGCCAAGCTCTCTCAGAAAGGCCCGTTGGCGGACGGACGCTTGCAGTGTCCGTCCGTTTCGTTGATCCCTAATGTACGGTCAGCACAACAAACAGGCCCGTTCGGCCAGGTGCTCCAGGGAGGCCTTCATTCCTGTGTGCAGCGGGCTTCCGGTGCTCCGTTGGCAAGTGTCTGGAGTACTCGCTGAGCGTCCGTGGGTGATGGTCGAGATTCCTCGGCCGGCAGGGGGTTCTTGGCTTGAGCAAAAGGTCCCGCCGGTGTCGGCCGCGAATTATCGGCCACGAGCTCCGAGCCGACGACCGTGACTCCAAACTGGTCTGGAATGAGAACGCCTCTTTTGGCCAAACTACCCTGGTTCGCCACGTTTTCTGCGTGGCGAAGGGCTAGAGGCAGGCCCACGGCCGACGCGGTGCGGAGGGAGCGTGTCGGCAAGCCCGGGTCACTTGACGAGCACAATGCCAATGCCGATGAGAAGCATCCCTGCGGCACGCTGCCAGCCGATACCCTCGCTCAAGAAGGCCCAGGCCGCGACGCAGGTCAGCGCATAGCGCAAGGAGGATATGGCATTGGCCGTCATCAGCTCATGCCGGGAGAGGGTCAGGCCCCACAAGGCGCAGGACAGACCCCAGGCGAGCATGGCGGACCAGCCCCAGAAGTCGCTGACGCTGGCCCGGAGGACCCGGCCGTAGCCGCTGCCGGCGGCGGGCGCCACGGCCAGCTTCAGGGCCACGTGGCCGTAGACGCTGGTCAAGAAGAAGAGCGCCCACAGCGCCGCGGGCTCAACCCACCTCAGGAAATCGCGCACAGGATCACCTCCCGCGGGCAGTTGACGCGGAACGGAAACGTGTCGCCGGCGCCGCGGCTGACGAACAGCACGCTGCCGCCCTCGGCGAAACGCAGGCCGTGCCAGCGGTGGACCCAGGCTGCGGGGTAGAGGCGACCCGCGCGCGTGGCGAGGACGCATTGGCCGCCGTGCAGATGACCGGCGAGCACCACACGGTAGCCCGCCGCCCGCGCCGCGGGAAAAACGCTGGGGTAGTGCGTGCAGAGCAAGCGGGGAAACGCAAACGATGTTGGATCGACGGTCCCATCAATTCGCAGCGGGTGTTCGATGGGCCGGTCCGGCAGCCAGTGGCCCCCGGCCGCAAGGACCGTGGCCCGGACGTTCGTGAGGCCGGCCCGCCCGTCGTGGTTCCCGGGGACGGCATGAACCGGTGCCAGTTCTCCGAGGGCACGGATGCAGGCCCCCAAACGGGAAAAGGCCTCCGGGTTATCCGCCAAGTCGCCGCCCAGGAGAATGAGGTCCGGCCTTGCGTCCTGGGCAGCGCGGCAGAGTTGCTCGGGAAGGCGGCGTGTCCACCAGTGGCCCAGGTGCAGATCACTGGCATACAGGAGGAGCAGCGGCTGGACCAACCCCAGGTGGACGGATTCCCGGCGAATGAGCAAGGGGCGGAAGGAACCGAATTCCAGAGCCCCTCCACGCCGCGCACCGGTTCTCGCCCCGGGGGGCGCCGGACCCGAATCACCGACGGAGTGCAAGCGCAGGTCTTCATACCAGAGGCAGACCGCCAGGCAGCCAAGGCACCAGCAGCGCACCAAGCCGCGGCCGACCATCCCTCCCAGGAGCATGACACCGGCCAGGGGCAGGACCACGCGCAGCACCGCGCTGGTCCCACCCGCGCGGCGTGTCCTCGCTTGGGCCGTGCGGAACGGCCTGGCGCTGCCATCGAGCGCCAGCGGGAAGAGGAAGACCATCTGCGCTTCGATGGCGTAGAACACCAGGACGGCAACCGGAGCCAGCCAAGACAGTCCCAGGGCCCATGCCACTCCAGCCCACAGGAGCGCCGCCGCTGCCGCCAGGCCGTACTTGATGAGGCCCAAGCGGCCGTAGCCTGGTCCTTGGAGCGGA
Organism: Gemmataceae bacterium; assembly: GCA_041499985.1. Taxonomy (GTDB): domain Bacteria; phylum Planctomycetota; class Planctomycetia; order Gemmatales; family Gemmataceae; genus JBGQLF01. The sequence goes on along the minus strand of JBGQLF010000445.1, from coordinate 3,339 downwards.
CACGGGACTCTGCGGACCGTCTCCAGGGCCAACCGCATCCACGCGGCCCCCGACGTGAAGCCCCGTCGTCCCGCACGTGGTGCCGCCTCCCGCAGGGGACTGTGCGGTGCATCGAAGAGCGCAGCAGCCCGGGACAGCAAAACGCGCACCCGGGGGCGCAGCGGAGGCGCCTCAGGGGCCGACGGACCGGCTGACGAAGCACCAGTGCGTCCAGGCGAGGAAGGCGAGTCCGTTGCCGAACGTGAGGAGTCGGTGCGTGACGGTCTCGAAGCGGCCGCAGCGGCGATGGAAGACAAACTCGTCATAGCTAATGAGCACCACGGTATAGATGAGGAGGACCAACACCGGGAGGAGGAACCGCAGCGGCTGCGGGCTCAGGGAGGCGAATGCCAACAGGACAAACAGGGGCAGACCCCCGCTCGCCAGGGCCAGGACGTGAGCGCGGTGTTCGCGGCGGCCCACCGTCGTCTCCCCGGAGCGGTGCTGGAGCCAGTCGAGCATGCCGCCGCCGGTGGCGACGGTCCCGCAGACGGCGATGATCCAGAACTCCAGGGGATAGGCGCGGACATCGCGGAGCCAGGCGAAACGGGCATCCGCGCGCAGCAGGAGCAACCCCGTGGGGAACAGGACGGCCGGGACCAACATGGCACCGAGCGCGCACACGCCATGACGGCTCAGGCGGCGCCGAGCCTGCCGGGCGTCAGGTCGCACAACCGGGAGCGGCAACCGCGAGCCTGGCCCGCTGGGGAACCCGGCAACCATGTGCTTCTCCACTCCGGTAGTCACTCTGTGTCGCGGTTAACTTTGTAGTGCAAAGTATACCTGCGCCGTAAAGTGTAGCGGCATCGCGACGGTTGTCAAGCAGAGTTTCCCGCTTAATCCGGCCGGTTTCCTTTCACAGGGGGCCGCCCGCCAGCACCAGGCTGGCCAGCCAGCCGGACTCGACCTCCGCCACGCCACGGGTCGCTTGCAGATATTTCGGATACCAGCTGAAGTACATGTACGAGGTGAACGCCGCACAGGAGATGACGCCGCCCAGTAGCCAGACGTTGGCGCTCGCTAGTACCAAGAGTCGTTACTTCGCAGCCACCGCGAGAACTTGTCTGCCTGGTTTCTCCAGCCCGCCGGTTTGCAGGGGGCGGCCCGTGAACGTCCAGCGGAACGGTTTGGCGAACACCTCATTGAAGTAGGCGATGAACCGCACCAGCGTATCCTTCAAGTCAGGCACGGAGGTAAAGTTCCCACGGCGGATTACCTTACGCATGATCATGCCGAAGACGATCTCAATCTGGTTCAGCCACGACGTGTGCTTCGGCAGGAACACGAAGCGGACCCGATGGCCGCGTTCTTGCAGCACGGCCTGCTGGTCACCTGGCCGCCCACGAACGAGCCCTGGGGCGTCCGCGAGTGCCACCTCCGCCACCCCGACGGTCACACCTTCCGCGTCGGCGCGGGGATCGGGTGCGCATAAGCGCCGAAGAGGGGATACGGAGTCGACCCGACGAGCGAGCCCAAGCAACAGCGGCTACTTCTTATCCGGTGGCGTGGCCTTCGGGTCTGGCGGAATCGCCGGCTTGGCTTTCGGGTCAGTCGGTTCCGTCTCCTTGATGAACTTCTCCAGGATCGACAGGTACGGCGCCACCGCCGCGGCGACGTCCGGCCCCAGGTCCTTGGTGAGCTTGTTCAGCTCGTCGCGGGCCTGGATGGCGTCCTTGCGGATGTCCTGCACCGAGGTCTTGCCGCCGATCAACCCCGCAACGGTTTCGCTGAAGTACTTGGAGGCCCCGGGCGCGGCCAGCTCCGGAAACAGCTTCTGGAGGTCGGCCACGTCCTTGGGATTGACGCCGCCGGCCTTGAGCTGCTTGACCGCCTCCTCCACGCTGGTGCCCGCCTTGGGGGCTGCCGGGGCCGTTTTCGGATCGACGACCGCCGCAGCCGGCTTCGCGTTGCCCAGGGTGATCGTCACGATCTTGCCGCGCGGGATGGTGAGCTGGCCGAGCGATTCGCTCTCCAGGCTGAGCTGCTTGTCGTCCAGCGACAGCACCTTGCCGTTGAGCACGTCGCCGTTGGCCAGCTGCACCGCATCCGCGGCCGCCGGCAGCGCGGCCAGCAGCAAGGCGGTGAGCACCAGGGAGACCCGGAACCCGAGAGATGGCGTCATGAGCAGCGCTCCTTCTTCAGAGAGTGAACGGGGCGTGGCCGTGGCTTTCCGTGACGTGCGGGGCGGCGAACGCTTGCCATGCTGTGATTGTACGGCCTTGGCTCGTTTTGGAATAGCGCAGCGTGCTTTAGGCCTTGCGCTGGCGACCCCGTTCCGGGCGGTCTATGAGACTGAGAAGATCAGGCGCGCGTTGTCGAGTTCCTTCAGACCCGCCCGGATAGGAACCCGTGACAGCCCAGTAGATTTCGAGCAGACGCTGGACAGCATTCTATATTCTGTATACATTACACAGCATACTGTATACTGAATACAGAACAGCCCTCTTCCGCGGCGAACGAGGTTTCCGATGCCAGAGAATGGACTGCCCGTGTTCCGCACGACCAAGCTCTCCGACCAAGTTTACGAATTCCTCTTGCGCCGCATTTCGACCCAAGCTTTCCCGCCGGGGGCACCGTTGCGCGAACTGGACTTGGTGTCCCAGTTCGGAGTCAGTCGCACCCCGATCCGGGAGGCCCTCGTGCGCCTCGCCGAGAATGGACTCGTGCAGATGTCGGGACGCAGCGCTCAGGTGTGCCGGCTGAATAAAGCCGATGTGATCCACATTTATCAGGTGCGGCGGGCCTTGGAAGGTGTGGCGATTCGCCTGGCCTGTGGCCGGTTCTCCGAAGAGGACTTCGCTCGGCTCGATGCCCTGACGCCCCCGGAAAGCCGGCAAGCCACGTCCAAGTTCGAGGAAGCCTGTTTTGGACTCGATATCGAGCTGCACCGCCTGATCGCCTTGCGGTCCGGCAATCCGCTCCTGGCCCAGGAGATCCGCCGCTTACATGACCTCATTCAACTCGTGCACAGGCCGATCGCGCAGCACGATGGCCGGCTAACCGAGGAATTACGTCAGCACCTGCGGATCATCGCGGCTCTCAAAGCAGGCGACCGAAAGGCCAGCCGCAAGGCCATGCTGGATCATCTCCGCTCGGCCTGCCAGGCGCAGATCCGATGTATGCTCGATGCAGCGTGCCATCCCGCCGGGGACGAGGGGGCCCGCTTTTCGGCGGCCTCCCCCCGTTCCTAAGGTTTCACTCCCACGGTTTTTTTCGAAGGTGGTTGCTATGTCTCTCTCCTTCCGCTCCCGTCGCGCCGGTTTCACCCTGATCGAGTTGCTGGTGGTGATTGCCATCATC
>JBGQLF010000444.1:0-7653 GCA_041499985.1 Gemmataceae bacterium | reverse complement strand
GTCGCGGTAGACCTGGGCCACGAAGCGCTGAGTGGCAGTGGCCGGGCTGACCGTCGCAAGGGCGCTGGCTGTGGCGCTGCCGCCCTCGTCGGTGACCGTGACGTGGATGGGGAACGTTCCGTCGTGGCCATACAGGTGGCTTTGGCGGAGCGTTGTCGTGCCGGCCGGGTAGGCGAAGGTTTCCGTGGTGCCGTCGCCCCAATCGACCAGGGCGTTGAAAGTATCGCGCGGGCCCAGGTCGGTGATGCTGCTCAAAGTGGCGACCCCCGAGAAAGGCGGCACCAGCACCGTGAGCGCGCCCAGCACTGGCGGCCCGTTTGTCACCGTCACGAACAGGTCTCTGCCATTGCCATCCCCGTGGTTGTCCTGCCAGGAGGCGTGGATGGTATACGGCCCCGAAGACTGACCCGGGGGGGCACTCTGGTACGTGTGCGACACGGCAAACGGATCCCGGCCGATGTTCGCGATGGTGGTCACCGCGGAGCCGTCACACCAATCGACCACCAGGCGAAGGATGTCCTGGGGGTCGGGGTCGGTGAGGTTGCCGGTCAGGGTGACCGTGTTGCCTTCGTTCACGTGAGCGGGCGTCACCTGGAGGTTTTCCGCCGCGGTGCCCGTGTTGTCATAGGTCAGCACGACATCATTGCCATCCCCCCCGTGGTAGCTGATCGTGTAGAACTGCTTGAGTTTTCCCACGGGCACCGTGACGCGGGTTCCTTCCGCAAGACCGTTGAAGGTGCCCACGACCTCGTCCGTGCCGTCGTTGCTAAGGATCGTAAACGTTTGCCTTTCAGTGGGCGTGAACTGGGGCACGACCTTGAGCGTGGCGTTGCCGAGGCTTGCCGTGCCCAGGACGAAAAGCTGATCGCTTCCGGTGTTCTTGAGATCGACCTGGAAGTTCGAACTGGAACGGAACGCGACGTTCCCCACGGACGTGAGCGTGCCCACGGGGTTGCCGGGGTTAACCGTCTCCCCATGGGCCGATACGCCGCCCACCGTGCCGCTGCCGCTGAGCGTGCCGCCATTGACGACGGCGCGGCTGTCTTGCTGCGTACCGTTGACCAGGAGCACACCCGCTGTGACCGTGGAGTCACCGGTATACGAGTTGATGTTCGTCAACTCCAGCGTGCCCGATCCCGCCTTGACGATCCCCGCGCCTGCGGCCCCGCTGACGACGGCCGTGATAATCATGTCGGAGTCCGCGGGGCCATCGCTTACGGTGAAGGTCCGCGTGGCTCCCCCCAGCGAGACCCGGCCGTTGATGGTGGCGGAGTTCCCGGCGGTGTCGGAAGTTGCCGTCACGTTGCCGTTCAGGACCAGACTGGCCTGGGACGCCATGTCGATGCTCCCGCCGGTCATGTCCAGGGAGGCCACCGTGAGGGCGTGCGCGGACGTGCCGCTCCCGAGGCTGACACTTCCGCCGTGAATCACCAGCGATCCGATCGTGTCCGAAATGTCCGTCGTGTTGAACTGGCCGTTGCTGTTCACGGTGACCTGGGCTGCGTTATCGATCGCGTTGCTGCTCGCCACGATCACGGAGGCAGTAGGGCCATTGAGGGCGCCGTTCCCGACGACTAGCGGCCCTACTGCCCGCACGGCGTTGGTCTTCGCAAGGCGCAAGCCCCCCTCGTTCACCGTCGTGCTGCCGGTGAACGTGTTCGCCTTGGCCCCGCCCAAGGTCAGCGTGCCCGCCCCTGCTTTGATCAGTCCGGCCGTGTCCTCGCTGGAATTCTCGTAAATAACCCCTGTGAAAGCCAGCTCATCACTCAGTACGTCCACAATCGGGGAGTTCACGCTAAAGAGTCTAATGTCTCCGCTCCAGGTGTTATTCCCGCTGACGCTCCTCAAATCGCCTGGGTTGTAGACGGTCAGCAGATTGCCCACGTTGACCCCTCCGCGCAGTTGGATCGTGCTTTCGTTGATGGACACGTTGCCGGAACCGAGGGCCGAGGAGCGCTCCACGGTCAAGATGCCCTCATCGACATTGGTGTCCGTGTAGCTGTTCTTGCCGGACAGCACAAGTTCTCCTAAACCGCTCTTCCGCAATCCGTCAGAATTCGGCCCGCTGATAACGCCGCTCAGCGTCAGTCGGCTACCGGAGTCCGTAGTCACTTCAGCCAGGCCCCCGGACTCAATCCCGATGGTCCCCGTCCAGGAGGGGGTGCCGCTGGAGGTGTGTAACACGGCGCTATGCACGGTCAGGGGCTCCGCCACCACAAGACCGGTTCCCTGCAAGTCCAGCGTCGTAGTGTCATCCAGCTGGGTGCCGCCGTCCGTCGTGCCGAGGGCGAGGTTGTTCTGAATACCCAGAGTGCCTTCGCTCACCTCCGTCGGGCCGGCGTAGGTGTTGGCGTTGGTCAACACCACGGTTCCATCGCCGACCTTCTTCAGTTTCGCCGTGGAACTGCCGCTGACGATTCCGCTCAACGTCAACTGGGTCTTCGCCGCGTTGAGATTCGTCGCCTCGACCACGCTGGTGGACTCGAGCAAGATGGACCCCGTCCAGGTGTTGGTGCCGCCGAAGGCCGCGAGCGCCCCCCCATGGGCGACGAGGCCGGTCCCATTGAGAGTGAGCGGCTCGGCGATGCTGAGGCCGTCGCCATCCACATCCAGCGTCGCTCCAGGGGCAACCCGTATGCCATTGGCGCCGGAGCCGAGGGCAGCGTTGTTGCGGATACCCAGGACGCCCCCGTTCAGTCGCGTGGGGCCGGCGTAGGTGTTGCTGCCCGACAGCGTGAGGAAGCCGTTGTCCGTCTTTTCCAGAGCCGCCGCAGCCGGTCCGCTGACCACACCGCTGAGCGTCACCCCGATGTTGAACAGAGCGCTCACCGTGGACGTGGTCGCCAGGAATACCGGTCCTGCCCAGGTGTTGATCCCACCGGCGATTCGCAGCGCGCCCTCGCCGCTACTGCCGGAGCCGTTGAGGGTCAGCGCCTCGCCGGCCACAGTGATGGACCCCTGTAGTTCCAGCGAGGCCCCATCCTGCACCTGCGTGCCGTTGGCCGTCGTGCCCAGGGCGCCGCCGTTGCGGATGTTCAAGACGCCCGAGGCAACCGTGGTAGCGCCCGCGTAGGTGTTGGCGGCTGTGAGCACCAGGGTGCCCGACCCGGTCTTCCGTAATCCGCCGGCACCGCCGACGACGCCGGACAGCGTCAATGAGCTATCGTGGCCGACTGTCACCGTGGTCGGGTCGCTACCGAGAGTGATCGCTCCGGCCCACGAATTTGCCTTGGCGAAACTGTCCAGCGCTCCGACCCCTCCCTCACCCGTCCCTGCGAGGGTGAGTAGTTCGTTACCGACGGAGACATCGGAGGAGTCGTTTCCCAGGCTAAGGCCTGCCCCCGCGGCGACCACGGTCTCATTCCCCGCCCCGGTCGCGCCCAGGCTCGACCCCTTTCCGATGGATAACCGGCCCTGATTCACCATCGTCGTGCCAGTGTAAGTGTTGTCTCCGCTGGTGGGCTCGATTCTCAATTCGCCGCTGCCGGACTTGCTCAGCCCGCCCACGCCTTTGATGACGCCGTCCAAGATCAGCTCACCGGAACCGGCGACGTCGATTGGTGTGGGCGTGGAGTTCACGAGCGTCAGACCGATCTGGAGGAAATTGGTGCCCGTGGTTTTGGTGGCGGTGATCCCGCCTGCGTTGATACCTTTCGAGGTAGGACTCTGGAAGCTAGAGATGACATAACCGCTTCCCTCAAACCGGATCGAATGCAGAGTGATAGCGGGGAGATCGTCTTGAATATTATGATTGACCGCAGCCACGTCCGGAAAAATCAGATCGTCACCGGGTCCCGGGTCCCGACCTGCTGACCAGGCATTGGGGTCACTAAACAGATTGGCAGCATCGAACAGATTGGGGACCCCTTGCCAGGTCAGCGTCGCCGCCGGCGCCAGGCGGTCTTCGAGAGTTTCCAGCCGGAGCCCAATGACGGGCTTACGCCGCACACCGCGCGCACGGCGGGGAAAGGCCATCTTTGTCTTCAGCCAGTGATGCAACCGCGTGGTTACCATGACGAGGACTCCTCACGGAAAAAGAGAACAGGACGCACGGATACCGGCCAAGCGCACTGCCAGCGCGGTAGTCTGCCGATCGCAGCCAGCGGATCTCATGGAGGCTTAACTGCGCACCGGGGCTGTTTCTCCACCGAAAAAACGGAGAATGTGGAAAAAAAGGCATCCCCGCTCACGGGGTTTGGCGGGAATCAGAAGGTGTAGGAGGAGTTACGTTCGATGGTCGGGATGGGAAACAGCTTCCCTATAAGCCCGACGTGCCAGCGTGGGACGACGGCCTCCCTCGCTGGCGCGTCGGCGCTCATGTGCGTCACTTTGTTGCCAGGTTAATACCCGCGCAGCGAATCCCTATTTCAGTTCCTGGAGCAGGCGAATCGCCGTCTCGACCAGCATCTCTCCAGATCCCTCCGCGCAGCGAGCGCTGACGACTTCGTAGTTGCCCTGCGGGTAGGCCGGTTTGTCCGGGATGTAACCGATCGACCCGTTCGCCAGCTCCGCGATCAGGGTGTACGGAAACGGCGACGCTTTCTTGATGGCCAGGCCAAGTTCGACGAAGATCTCGCCGGGCAAAGAGACCCACGCCACCTGGTCGCCCAGCGCGATCACCTGTACCTCGACCTCCTGCGGCTTGCCCTCCCGCGCCGCCACATCCAGAACCTTGTAGGCTTGCACCTTTTCCAAAAATGTCGTCTTCGGCTCGTTGATCCGCTTCTGCACCTCGTTCGCCTTGGCGACATCCGCGGGTGTGATCGGGGGCAGTGGTAGCTGGACGAGCGCGCTTTTCGCCCGCAAGCGGCCATCCTGCACCGGCCGCAGAAGCGGGTACGTCCGGCAGACGGCGCCCGCCAGGACGGTGCCAATGCGCCGGGCCTCGTGCTGGCCTTTTTGGGCATCGAGCCAGCTGATGTTGCGATGGTTCAGGTTGCCGCAACAGCCGTTGGCGAAAACCGTGAGCATGTCCGTCCCCTTGCACTCCGCCAGCAGCCGGGCCAGCACACCAGGGTAGTCGGCGGAGATACCGTCACCACCGACGGTGTCGGGGTGCATGGCAAAGTTGACGTAACTGGCGAGCGGCTTCGCCTGCGGTGTCTCAAAGGAAAGGACAGCGACGTCGGGGTCGATGGGGCCGGCGGGCCGGAGGATGTCGGGATGCTGCTTGCGCGGATTCCAGCTGACGGTCTGGTCGCGCATGAAGAAACGGCGGTTGAAGCTGAGGCTCTCCTCCTTGCCGATTGCCGCGAGCAAGCGGGCCGGAGTGAGTCGCTTGTTGGCCTCAGCCACGCTCCGGGCGATCAGCTCGGGCAGCGCTTCGGTGTAGCGCCGGCCGAGGTCGCTGGTCCCACCGTCCAGCTGATCGCGCGCCGAATCCCGGACGAGGACCGGTCCCGTGTGGGTGTGCGTGGCGCTGAGCATGACCTGGATACCCGGAATGCCGGTCTGTTTCTCGATCAACTTGCGGGCTTCCACAACGGTGCGGCGCGGCAACGAGATCAGGTCGCACACCACCAGCGCGACGCGGGTACCGTCCTGTTCGAGGATCAGCGCTTTGCTGTAAAGGTTATCCAGAATCGTCTTGGCGCCGCGCGGCGAGTAATAGCCGGCCAGAGGCGTTCCCTCCGGTGGGTTGATGTTCACGACCGCGGCCCCGACACGCAGCTCGCCCGCCCAGGCATTCCCGGCGCAAGCGGCCAACAAACACGCGAACAGACCCAGACGCTTCATCAGCGATTCCTCCCCATGCTGTCGTGGGAAAGGTTTCCAAACCGATCCGACCGGTTTGGAAACCTTTCCCACGATGGCCAACCACACTCCTGAAAAAAGGACTAATAGAGAGGCAAACGAAGAAAACACGCCTCTATTTCTTCGCCGCCTTCCGGTATTGCTCGAGGCGGTTCTTCATGCCGATGTCCTTCTCCAGCGGGGTCCCCTTGATCAGCTCCAGAGCTCGCTCTTGTAGCTCGAGGGCCTTGGCCGCGTCGCCACTATCGAAATAGGCCTTTGCAAGGGTGTCGGAGATGGGACCACTCTTGCCCTGGGTCAACTCATCCGCGCGCTGGGCCGCGCTCAGGGCCAGCTTGACCAGCGCGGCGTCGGGCTTCTTCTTGGCTTCGGGATCGACGATCACCCAGGCGAGGTTGTTGAGGCCATCGGCGTCGTTCTTCCAGACCGTCTCCGCCAGCCGTTTGCCGTATTCCAGCGCCTTCTCGGACGCGTCGGCCTGCGCGGCGAGGATGTTGAACTTCTGGAGGCCGAGCTGCGACTCCAGCTTCGGATCATCCGCGATCGCCTCGTCGAGAACGGTCAGTACGGCCTTGGGGTCGCCCGATTGCTGGGCCTTGACCAGCCGGCCAATCAGCTCGCGCAGCTTGCGCCGCTGGGCCTGATCCTCCTTGAACTTGGTTGCGGCGACCTGGAGGTCCCACGACCCGGAGGCGGTCTGCTCCAGCGGTTTGTCCATGGCCATCGGATGGCCGATCCAGGCGATCTTGCCTTCGCCGTTGATGACGAAAGCGGTGGGAATGCCTTCCTGGCCGGAGGCGTCCATCCAGCTCTTGGCCATCTGGCCTTCATTCGCTTTGCTGCCTTCGGGCACGTCGTCCATGGCCACGCGGTAGCCCATCTGCTCGCCCATCTTTTCCACGAAGGGCTTGACCAGCTTCTGATCCGACTCGAAGACGCTGACCCCGATGAAGACGACCTCCTTGTGCTTCTTCTGAAGCTTGGTCAAGTGCGGAATGCTCGTACGGCAAGGGCCGCACCAGGTGGCCCAGAACTCCACGACATAGGTCTTCCCCTTCTCCAGGTTAGCGACCGGATCGCCCTTGACGAATTCCTTGACCGCGAGCTTGGGTGCCGGGTCGCCAACGCCGAGTTCGCCGGCGGAGAGGTTTCCCGCGGCCCAGCCCAGGATGAAGACCGTGGCTACTGCCAGACGCATGAACATGATTGCCTTCCTTTCCACAAGGACACGGGTGTCCATCAACGCCAGGAAAGATGGGCGTGAGATCCCGGACAAAAGAACGGTGTCATGCTAACGCAACAAGCTCGCCACCACCAGCCCATGGGGGCGCGAGGCCCACTGGACGGAAGAGGGTACGAAGAACGTCGTCGGGTGCATTCTCGCGAACAGCTCCTCTTGACGCCATACGGCATTGCCGTATAACACATGGTTGGAAAGATTCGTAACGAGGTGGAAGATGGCTAAGAAGACGCGTACTATTGGCGCCGAGATCTTGCAAGGTCTCCGGGAAATCAAGCGTGGCGAACACGGTCGCGTGATCAACGTGCCCGATGTGGCGACGACGAGGGAAAAGACTGGGCTGTCCCAAGCACGCTTCGCCGAACTGCTGGGCGTGTCGGTCCGAACTCTCCAGGACTGGGAGCAGGGGCGTCGCGCCCCCTCCGGAGCCGCCCGGACTTTGCTCATGATCGCGGCGAAGAACCCGAAAGCCTTGCTCGAGGTGACCTAGAGAGAGGAGTCGATCATGAAAACGCCCCTTTTGGTAGGCGCAGTGATCTTTCTCGGTTTGATGGTGACGACGGTGCTCTGGGCGGCTCCCGAGGGGGCGCCGGCGAAGGTGCCGGAGAAGCTGGCCAAGGCGAAAGTCGAGGCGGCCCGCAAGACCTATGAAGTGTTCT
>JBGQLF010000443.1:0-7665 GCA_041499985.1 Gemmataceae bacterium | reverse complement strand
GAAAGAGCTGGTGGCTCGAGCCCTGTACCACCATTCGCGCCGTTCCACCAAACCCTTTCTCGCCATCAATTGTGCCGCCATCCCCGAAACCCTACTGGAGAGCGAGCTGTTCGGACACGAGCAAGGGGCGTTCACTGGCGCGATCCGCCGGCGCATCGGCAAGTTCGAGCAGTGCACCGGCGGCACGCTGTTCCTCGACGAGATCGGCGACATGGCGCCGTCGTTGCAGGCCAAGATGCTGCGTGTCTTGCAAGAGCAGCGGTTCGAGCGGGTCGGTGGCAATGAGTCCCTCCACACTCAGGTACGCGTGTTGGCGTCCACGAACCAGGATTTGCCGCGCCTGGTTGCCGAAGGTCGCTACCGCAAAGACCTGTACTATCGCCTCAATACCGTCACCATTCAGCTGCCACCGCTGCGGGACCGCCTGGAGGATGTGGCGGAACTGGCCAACTACTTCCTCTTCCGCTTTGATCGCGAGCTGGGGTTGGACCTGCGGGGGTTCGCCCCCGAAGTGCTTGATCTCTTCCAGGGGTATTCCTGGCCGGGCAACGTCCGCGAGCTGCAAGGCGTCGTCAAACAGGCGATGCTCAACGCCTCCGGTCATCTGATCCTGCCCGAGTTCCTCCCCGCCCATTTGGTCCAGGAGCCGGTCCCTGCCGTGCCGGCAGACGCCAGCGGCGAGAACTTCGATCTGGCAGCCTTCATCGAAGCGCTGCTGCCGTGCGCCAATGGACGGCTCCATGAAGAAGTCCTTGCCGCCGTCGAGCGCGTCCTGTTTGCCCGGGTCTTACAGTACACGCACGGTCACCAGGCGCAAGCGAGTGAGCTGCTCGGCCTGAACCGTTCGACGTTCCGCCACCGCCTGCGGACCCTCGGGCTGATCGTGGACCGCATTCTGACCGACGTGCCCAAGAAGGAGAGGTCGACGGAGAAGTGATTTCGCCGAAGGAGTGGCTTTGGCCAAGGGTAAGGCAAGGAATCCACTTGGCTATCGTCGGCAGAACGGACAGCTCCACGAAACTTGTGAATCCAGCAACTATGAACGAGGACATGCCAACGCAAACCGGCCCCGTGACAACCTTTTTTGCATCTCTGGGTAAAAACTACCCCGCGCGAGCAATTGGTCACCTCTGGGAATTGAGTCTGAGCCTGCGATGGCGTCTCTCCAGAAGAACCGCGATTCCTCAGTTCCCTCGCTGTGAGATCGTACGTTTGGCTCAGCCTGGAAGTTAGGGCCCATGAACTTTGCAGCAAGATTTGGCAAGGAATTTGCACCTCGCTTCTATGCTCCCAGGGAGCTGGAATCAATCTCACGGATGAGGCTCACGCCCTGACTGCACACCGGGTCGCTACACACCTACTTGTCCTTGGGGACAACCAGGAGCCTCTCAATGGACGCATCATGTACCTCCGGCAATCGGTCGGTCCTGCCGCAAGTTGAATGCCTCGAGGAGCGTTGCCTGCCTTCGAACGCTCAGTTTGTCAACGCGTTGTATAACGACTTCCTGCATCGGGCCCCGGCGGCCGCGGAAGTAACGAGCTGGACTTCTGCCCTCCACGCTGGGGTCAATCCCACTCAGGTTGCTCTCACCTTCACTACGAGTCCGGAGTACCAGAGCAATCTCATCCAGGCCGACTATCAGACGTTCCTGGGGCGCCAGGCGAGCCCCGCCGAGGTCGCGGGATGGCAGGCGCAGCTCCACGCGGGGCTGGGTGAGAATCAGCTCCAGGCAGCCTTCTTGGCTTCGAACGAATACTTTAGCAATCACGGGAATGCCATTACGCCCTGGCTGAATGGGGTCTACAAGGATGTACTTGGGCGGTCTGCGGATTCCGCCGGCCTTGGCTCGTTAAGCCAGAACCTCCAGGCGGGAGCCCCTCGAGGGATGGCTGCCCTGGCCATCGTGACCAGCCCGGAAGCCTTCAGCCGGCTGGTGAGCGCAGCTTACCAGGACCTTCTCGGGCGCGCCCCCGATCCCCAAGGCCAGACGTTCTGGGTAACCCAACTTCAGCGCGGTCTGACACCTTCTCAGTTATTGGCGGACCTTGTCAGCTCGCCGGAGTTTATCGCCTCCAAGGGAGGACTGAGCGCCGTCCCCCCAGTTCCCATCGTCCCAGTCCCAGTGGATACCTTCGTGCCTACCCCGTTCATCGGACTCCCCTTTATCGGTGGGTGTGCTTGCACGACAACTGCCGGCGTCACCGGCGGAAGCGGCACCAGCGGCGGCTTCACCAGCGGAGGCTTTACCGGGGGATTCAGCGGCGGCGGCACCTGACCCCGTCGCTGGCCGTCGACGAGCCGCTGGAACAGGTTCCGGTTCACTGCTCGGGGGAGATCCTTTCGCCGCCGAGCCAAGCACACGCGCCTCGCTCGGTCGCGTCAGGGTTGGTCCAAGGCTTCGAACAGCGGGCCGAGATAAGCTCCGTAGTTCTTCCAGTAGCCCACGGAACTCTTATAAACCGGTCGCCGCACCTGCAAATTGCTGGAGGTTCGCACGGTCCGCGAAGTCTCGTAAAAGCGCAGACAGGCATCGTGCCAGGGCAAGCCACAGTAGGCGACGAGGTCCCGGCTGATTCGCTCCAGGTCCTCCACCAGCTCCTCGTAGCAGACTTCGAGAATGGGGACAGGCAGAACGTTCTTCCAGTGGGCCATCAGCCGTTGGTATTGCCGGTGATAGGCTCCCAGCTTCCGCAGATCACAGGCAAAGTGGACCTCGCGGAAATTCTGGAAGTAGCAGGACCAGCACACATCGCGCGGATCCCGACGACAATGAATAATGCGGGCCCGAGGCCACAGCGTGGCGATAAGACCGAGTTGATGGAAATTCATCGGCACCTTATCTGTAACCCGAGGCTTCCCCCTTCCGAGGCTGCGTAACTCTTCCAGATAGCGTTCCGCCAAGCGGCGCGCCGCCACTCGATCGAGGCTGGCCAGACACTCCGGATAGTCGTCTGCGCTGCCCAGTTCCGCGGGTAGCTCGGCCACGAGTTGCTTCAGGTTGCGGATTTCTCCGGCCCCGAAAACGGCTGGATGGCTGGCCAGGATCTGCTCCACGAGCGAGGTGCCGGAACGCGGCATGCCAACAATAAACACCGGCAGTTCGCTCTCGCTGCCGAAGCCTTGCACCCGGTGGAAATAATCCGAGTCAAAGGTGGCGATCACGCGGTCCATAAACTGGGCATGGGCGCCGGACAGGAAGGTGTTTCCCTGTAAGTGCAGGAGCTGCCGCTTGGAGGCGTTGGCCCGGTCGCACTGCTGGAACGCTTCGTCAAAAGCCTTGCCTCTGTCCAGCACGCGGGCAAGGGCAAAATGGAGATTGATGCGATCCCGAAGGGGCAGGAAGTCCCGATTCAAGAGGTCCCGGATCCGAGTGAGCTCCGCGTCGGCAAATTGGTGCTTGCTGTCCCGGGCGAGAGCGAAATAGGCCAGTGCGAAGTCCGGCCGGATAGCCAAGGCCTTGAGGAAATGCGTCCGCGCTTGTTCTACTCGCCCCTGCTCGACGAGCGCCGTGCCATAATGGGTATGGACCTGGCAATCGTCTGGGTCGAGGGTCAGGGCCCGCTCGAGGAGGCGCTGACCTTCCTCCGGTTGGCCCAACAGCTCGCACAGGTTGCCGAGGTGGGTCAGGCTGGGGACCGAGTCGGGCGCTAGACGCAGCGCCTCCTGGTAAGCGGCTCGCGCCTCGTCCAGTTTACCCTGTTCGGTTAACGTCAGGCCGAGTTGGTCGTGCGCTGCGGCCAGGTTCGGCCAGAGCTGGAGGGCCTCGCGGAGATAGGCGGCCGACCTTTCCAGATGCCCTTGCTCTCGGAGGGCTGTGCCCAGGTGAAGATAGGCTTCGGCATAGTCCGGCCGGACGCGCAGCGCCTGATGAAGAGCGGTCACCGCTTCCTCGAGTTGGCCTTGCCCTCCCAGGGCGACACCGAGCGCCACATGGGCTTCCGCCAAATCCGGGTTGAGCCGGAGCGCCTCCCGCCAATGCCGGATGGACTCGTCACCCTTCTTCTGTCTTTGCCAGATGAGGCCCAGGTTATAGTGGGCCTCCGCAGAATTCGGCCACAGGCTCAAGAAACGCTGGAAGGCAGCTTTCGCCTCGTCTAGCCGACCGTGTTCCCGTAGGGCAACGGCCTGCTGAAACTGCACTTCGACTTCAAGGGAGTCCCGAGCGAAAGGTTCTCGGCCTTGGGACACGGCGTCGCCAGACCAACTAGGCTTCTTCGCGACGCGGGAGAACTCTGGGCCGGCGCCGGCGAGAGTCGTCCTGAGCGCTGGCAGTTGCTGGAAATGAGCCACTGCCTGATCGAGCTGTCCTTGCCTGAGTAGCGCGTGACCGAGATAGTAGTGCGCTTGCGGCAAGTTTGGCTTGAGTTGCAGTGCTTGTTCGAAGCAGGTCAGCGCGTCCTCCCACTGGTCTTGCCTGAGCCAGGCGAGACCGAGATTGAGGTGTGCTTCGGCCAAGTCGGGCTGAAGACGAAGCGCCTCCTGAAAATGGGCTACCGCCTCGTCCAGGTTGCCCTGTTCCTGCAAAGCCACCGCGAGGTTCACGTAGTGTTGCGCCTCCTGCGGTCGGAGACGCAGGGCCTGGCGGAGATGATCGACCGCCTCCTCCAGCCGGCCCAGCTCGCGCAGCACCAGGCCGTAGCCGCTGTGCGTTTCCGCGGACTCCGGCCGGGCCCGCGCGGCCTGCTGCAAATGGGCCAGCGCCTCCTGCCTCTGCCCCTGTTCCCGCAAGGCAAGACCCAAATTCAGGTGCGCCTCGGGATAGTTCGGCTTGGTCAGCAAGGCTTGCCGGTAACGAGCCAGCGCCTCCTCCGGCCGACCCTGCTCCTTCAGGACATTGCCCAGGTTGTTGTAAGCTTCGGCAGAATCCGGCCGCAGTCTCAGCGCCTGAAGGTAACACGCCTCTGCCTCCGCCGGTTGCCCAGCCGCTCGATGGGCCGCGCCGAGGTTGCTGAACAGGATGGCGTTAGTCCGCTGAAGCGCCACGGCTTCGCGCAGCCAGGCGATGGCCTGGTCATACTGGCCCCGTTGATAGGCAATCGCTCCCAGACCATGCAGGACCTCCGCCTGGTTCGGGACGGTCTGCAAAATCTGCCTATAGAGTTCCTCGGCTTGGTGGAGGTTGCCGGTTTGATGATGCTGCTGAGCCACGGCAATGGCTGCGGTCGTCGTTTCCATCTACCTCTCCTCACCAAGGTTTTTCCCGACTGCCAGTGTCCTCCACGCCTATCCTTTCTTGAAGCCTTCCGAGAGAGATAAGGTGGGTATCAGAACCTGCGATGCCAATACGGCATCCAGATTGGCGTGGAGAGTTCACAGTTTCAGCCAACGCTAGGTGCCCTGGAGGGGCTTGTGGAAGACATCGGAAGCAAGTCTTGTGCCAGACCAAGCCATCCAGAATGGTTGGAGATGAATGCCTGGATGAAAGGTATCTGGAAGTGCCTCGTGTAGTCACAGCCGCCGCCCGACCTGACTAGCCGTTTTTCACCGGTTGATGAATTCTTGCCCTCGCGGGCTACTTATTAGCCGAAGGCCCGAAAGCAAATCACTTCGGCTCTGGATCTCCGCGCAGCGGCAATGGCTTCCGGGTCGCCCCTCGTCCTTCACACCCTGCGACCGCGACCCACCCCACCCGAGTGCGGAAGTCCTCTCCGTGTCCAGCGGTACTGAGCGGGCTCCGGCGTGCGCAATGGCACGCGAATTGCAGTTGATGGGTTTTAGGCCTAGACAGCTTTCTTCACTAGAACCGAGCTGCTCGTTCCGGAGTGTGGGCGTCACGCGCTTCACGCGCTAACTCGTCGACAGCTTTGGATCGGCATCCCTCGGACAGTACAGTACTCGAGTGGAGGTTCAGCGATGTTCAAATCATGTTTCCTGACCTTCGGGATCCTGGCCCTGGCAGCGACACTTGCCCTGAGCCCCGCCGAAGTCGTGGCTCAGCATCATGGCGGGGGCGGCCACGGCGGGGGCGGCCACGGCGGGGGCGGGCACGGCGGGGGCGGCTGGCATGGCGGTGGCGGGCACGGCGGGGGCGGCTGGCATGGCGGTGGCGGGCACGCCGGTGGCGGCTGGCACGCCGGCGGCGGTTGGCATGGCGGCGGCTGGGCCGGACACCACGGCGGGTACGGCTGGGGTTACCCGGGGTATTACGGCCTCTATGGCTCGTACGGTTTGGGCTACCCCTGGTCTTACGGCGGCTACTACCCCTGGTCTTACGGCTATGGGGACTCCAGTTACCCCTGGCAGGATGAAGGCTACACGCCGTACTACTCTGTGCCTGCCTACACCTACGGCAGTACGTACGATTACGGCGCCTCCAGCGCCCCCGCGTTGGGCTACTACGGGGACCACCTGGCTCCCGCGGAGCAGAACGTGGCCCACCTCCGTGTCTACGTGCCTCCGGGTGCCCAACTCTGGTTTGAGGGGAAACCGACAACGCAGACCGGCCCCGTGCGCGAATTCGTCTCCCCGGAGCTGGAGCCTGGCAGCACGTACACATATGAAGTCCGCGCCCGCTGGCATGAGGGCGACCGCGACGTGACCCAGGCACGGAAGGTACCGGTCCATGCCGGGGACTCCGTGATGGTAAACTTTCTGCAACCGGCTGCGAATCAGCCAACAACCCCGACCCCTGGTAGCTCGGGATCGTAACGGGTTCCGACTCTAGTTGGACGAGGAGAAAGACGGCGGTAGAGCCCAACCGGGGCGAGCTACCTGGTCATCATCCCAGGTAGCCGCTCAGGAGGCTGTATACGAGGAGGCCCAAGACGATGAGGGTCACGGCGATAAAAGTGTAATCCCGCTGGCGAATGAAGGCAAAGACGGTGAGGGCCACACGGGATACCGGCGTGAGGATCAGCAGTAGCAGCCCCAACTGCATCAGGCCCCGGCTCCGCAAGTCCGTGGCCTCGGTCCCGATCCCCCAGAAGCTGCGCAGGGCCTTGGGCTCGCCGTGGAAGTGGTGGTGGTCGGCGGAGGCCAGGCCGTCGTGGATCAGGTAGACGATGCCGCCGACCAGCACCACCAGAGCCGCCACGAGCACACCGATCTGGAGAAGGCGGCCCACCATCTGCTCCACCTGTTCATCGGTCCAGCCCGGTCGGGAAGCAGGCATCTCAGAAACCTCCGGTGATACCCTTGTAGATCATCTCCCCGGCCATGGCCACGACGACCAAGGCAAAGACAATCCGCAGCCACCGTACGTGGACCTTGACCAGCACGCGGGTGCCCAGCAGGGATCCGGTGAGCACCCCCAGCATGACCGGCATCGCCAGGCCGGGGTCAATGTAGCCGCGGTGTAAATAGACCCCGGCGCTGGCGGCGGCGGTGACGCCGATCATGAAGTTGCTCGTGGTAGTCGAAACCTTGAAGGGCAGGCGCATGGCCTGGTCCATGGCCAGCACCTTGAGCGCCCCCGAGCCGATGCCCAGCAGCCCGGAAAGGACACCGGCCAGGAACATGAGGCCGAAGCCGAGCGGCACGCGCTGGACATGATACTTCTTGGGGCCGTCGGGGGTTGGGTAGGTGGCATCGAGACGCAGCTTCTGTGCCAGCCAACTCGACTCCTCGTTGCCCGAGGACTCCTCGCGGTGCCGGCTCGACAGATAGGCCGACAGGATCAGGACGACGCCGACAACACTCGCGATGATGCCCGTCGGGAGGAGAGT
>JBGQLF010000442.1:0-7698 GCA_041499985.1 Gemmataceae bacterium | reverse complement strand
GGTGCCTGGCCTCGGCGAGCGGGGATCGGAAGGTAAAGGTCTGGGATGCGGCCAGCGGCCAGGAGTTGCGTACCTTGAAGGGCCATGCGGATGGGGTTCGGGACGTGGTGTTCAGCCCGGACGGCCGGCATCTGGCCTCGGCGAGCGCGGACAAGACGGTGAAGGTCTGGGATGCGGCCAGCGGCCAGGAACTGCGCACCTTGAAGGGCCATACCGACTGGGTCAATGGCGTGGCGTTTCGCCCGGACGGCCGGCGCCTGGCTTCGGCAAGCGACGACGGGACAGTGAAGGTCTGGGACCTGGCTAGCGGACAGGAATTGCGCACCCTGCACGGACATAGCGACCGTGTCGGTGGTGTGGCGTTCAGCCCGGATGGCCGGCAGTTGGCTTCCTCGAGCTGGAATGGTACGACGCGGGTCTGGGACACGGAGAGTGGCGCGGTGCTGCACATTCTCCGGGGCCACAATGGTGACATCCGGGGAGTGGTGTTCAGCCCTGACGGTGAACGGCTGGCGACCGCTGGCGGGGACCACACCGTGCGGGTCTGGGACGCGGCCCGCGGCCGAGAGCTGCGCACGCTCCGGGGGCATACGCACGTGGTCCAAGGGGTAGCCTTCAGCTCGGACGGCGCACGCCTGGCCTCGGCCGGCGAGGACGGCACCGTGCGACTCTGGGACGTCACCGACGGGCCGGCGCCGCTCACCTTGAAAGGGCACCGAATGGAAGTTTATGGCGTGGCGTTCAGCCCGGACGGCCGGTTCTTGGCCTCTGGGAGCGCGGATGCTACCGTTCGGGTGTGGGATGCGGCCAGCGGTCAGGAGCTGCGCACGCTCCGCGGTCACACGGCGACTGTCGGCCGGGTGGTGTTCAGCCCGGACGGCCGGTGCCTTGCCTCGGCGAGCGTGGACAAGACCGTGAAGGTCTGGGGTGTGACCAGCGGCCAGGAGCTGCGCACCTTGAAGGGCCATGCGGACGGAGTCGGTGGCGTAGCGTTTAGCCCGGACGGCACCCAGCTCGCCTCGGCGAGCGCGGACAAGACCGTGAAGGTCTGGGATGCGGTCACCGGCCAGGAGCTGTGCATCTTGGAGGGCCATACGGGCTGGGTCGATGGCGTGGCGTTTGGCCCGGACGGCCGGCGCCTGGCTTCGGCGAGCGCAGACAAGACGGTGAAGGTCTGGGATGTCAAGACCGGCCGCGAAATTTTCAACTTGAGAGGTCATACGGAAGGGGTCCTTGGGGTGGCGTTCAGTTCGGACGGCCGCCAGCTCGCCTCGGCGAGCGTGGACAAGATGGTGAAGGTCTGGGATGCGGCCAGCGGCCGGGACCTGCGCACCTTGAAGGGTCATACGGATTGGGTCCGTGGTGTGGCGTTCAGCCCGGATGGCCGGCGGCTCGTCTCGGGCAGCAAGGATCACACGGTGAAGGTCTGGGAGGTGGCGAGCGGCCAGGAACTGCAAACCTTGAAGGGGGACACCGTTAGCATCTCAGACATAGCGTTGAGCCCGGACGGCCAGTGGTTGGCCGCCTCGCGCCGGGACCGGACCGTAACGATCTGGGATGGGCGCCCCCTCACTCCGGAGGTACAAGCGGAGCGCGAAGCCCTCCGCCTGGTGGAGTTCCTGTTCGCCCGGCCGCTCTTCCGGCAGGAGGTGCTCGAGCGCCTGCGTGGCAGTCCGCCGGTTCGTGATGAAGTGCGGCGCTGCGCCCTGCGCCTGGTAGAGAGCTATCGGGACGGCCCCCAATTCAACGCCGCGAGCTGGGCGATCGTGCGCCGGGCGGACGAGGCCGCTGCTCGGTATCACCAGGCGGTCGCCTGGGCGCAAACGGCCCACAACCTGGACCCCGAGAACGGCGCGTATCTCACCACGCTCGGCGTCGCCCAGTACCGCGCCGGACAATACCAGCAGGCTGTGGTCACGCTCACTCAGGCGGCGCAGTCCAACTCTCAACTCGTCATCTGCCTGATCCCGACGGAGCTGGCCTTTCTGGCCATGGCGCATCGCCAGTTGGGCCAGCACACGGAGGCCCAGGCGTGCCTCGACCGGCTGCGTGCGCTGCTCAAGGGTCGGGACCAAAGGGGAGAGTGGTGGGAAGAGGACGAAGACGTGCGCGCTTTTATCCGCCAGGCCGAAGGGTTGCTCCAGGGGGCACAGCCCTGAGCAGGGCGTGGGAAAGGGCCGTAGCATTGAGGGGCCCATCGGTTCCTTGCACCGCCGATGCCTTGCGTTGTCTTGCCTTGCGTTTCATTGCCGGCGAAATGCGTTGTCAGGACTCCGCATGAGCAACGCAACACAATGCATTCGCCGCTGCGGGCATTCTCTTCTTGGACCTGCTTCTGTCTACCCGCCAGCCGCCCCTTGCGGATACCATAGAAGGGTGGCTCGCTTGTCGCCTTCAGCCAGGGGAAGACCATGACGAAGATCGCTCGTTCCACGCGTCGTCGGCCGGACCCGGAGGACCAAGACCCCTACCGCTACGGCTGGCGCTATGTGCGGCAGCTCGGTCCTGATGGCAAGGAAACCTTCGAACAGGTGCCCTTGACCCTGGAGGACGTGCTGCACCCCGAGGAAGAGGACTTCATCGTGCAGAGTAACGCCCATGACCAGGATCGGATCTATTTGAAAAACGTGTTCCAGTCCCGCCTGGCGCGGCGGCGCGGTGCCCTGGTGCTAGCCGATTGCCGCATCGCCTGGGATAAGCCGGGCTTGAAGGCACACGGCCCAGATATCACGGTCATTTTCGGCGTGCGCCGTCCCAAGCGCGACTGGAGCACCTTCGACGTGGCCCAGGAAGGCGTGCGGCCCGTCCTGATCATCGAGATCACCTCGCGCACGACGCGGCGCAACGATCTGGGGATCAAGGTGCAGCACTATCACCGGGCCGAGGTGCCTCTGTACATCATCGTCGACGCGCGCACTCTGCGGGGCAAGCGGACCCTCCAGCTGATCGGCTACCGCTGGACCCCACAGCGCTACGAATCACTGCCGCTGGACGAGCGCGGTCGCTTGCTGCTGGAGCCGCTGGGACTGCGTCTGGGTGTCAAGGGCGACCGCGTGGTGCTGTACGATGCGGCCACGGATGAAGAACTGGCCAACTACGAGACCGTGGTCAAGAACTTGGAAGCTGCAACCGCTGCCCGCCGCAGTGCCGAGGCCGAGATAGCCGAGCTGCAAGCCCGTCTCCAGCAGGCGGAGGAACAACTACGCCGCAAAAGGAAACCATGAACCGCCTCAGTGGAAGCGGGGACCCGAGGAAGTCCAAGGTGCCAGGGCAGTCAAAGATGCCAAGAACCGATGGGCCAAGCGGTTCCGGGCACCGCCGATGCCTTGCGTTGCCAGCGATTGGCGTTGCCAGGACCCCGAGACGCCCTCAACGAACCTACCAAAACCCTCCTGAGCTATGAGACAATCCTCACTATCCCAGGTTGGTGGTTGCTTGCAGTCTACCTTCTCGCCAAGGACATCGAATGTTCAAGTTCCTCCACGCCGCCGACATCCACCTGGACAGCCCTTTCAAGGGGTTGGAGCGTTATGAAGGCGCACCAGTCGAGCAGATGCGTCAGGCCACTCGTCGAGCCCTGGCGAACCTGGTGCAACTCGCCCTGGACGAGCAGGTCGCCTTCGTGCTCATTGCTGGCGACCTCTATGACTGTGACTGGCGAGACTACCGCACCGGCCTGTTTTTCGTCAACCAGATGGCCCGGCTGCGCCAGGCGAACATCCCCGTCTTCGTCATCGCCGGCAATCATGACGCGGCCAACAAAATGACCCGGACCTTGCGCCTACAGGCCAACGTGACCATGCTCGCCACCGACCAGCCGGAAACGCGCACCCTCGAAGACCTCGACGTCGCCATCCACGGTCAAGGCTTCGCTACCGAGGCCGTCACCGAGGACCTGTCGGCACGCTATCCCGCTGCGAAGTCCGGCTGCTTCAACATCGGCTTGCTGCATACCTGCGCCACCGGCCGCGAGAACCACGCACGCTACGCCCCCTGTACGATCGATGGCCTGCTCAGGAAACAGTACGACTACTGGGCGCTCGGGCATATCCACAAGCGCGAGATCCTGCACCCGGAGCCGCCCATCGTTTTTCCCGGCAACGTGCAGGGCCGGCACATTCGCGAAGCCGGCCCCAAGGGCTGTATGCTGGTGACCGTGCATAACAATCGTAGCGTCGAGACCGAGTTCCGCTGTCTCGACGTGCTACGGTGGGAAGCTCTGCGCGTCGATGCCACTGAGGCGGAAGACCCGGACGCCGTCCTCGGCCAGGTGACGGATCAACTCGACCAGCTGCGGCAGGAGAGCGAGGGTCGGCCCCTGGCGGTGCGCGTGGAGGTCAGTGGCCTCTGCCCGGCGCACGACCTACTGTCGGCCAATCCCCAGAAATGGATCAACGAAATCCGCTCCCTGGCCAGCGAAGCCGGCGCCGACGAACTGTGGATCGAGAAGGTCAAGTTCCTCACCGCGCCGCCCCGAACCCACGTCCCGCCGCCGGCCGACGGTCCCCTGGGCGAGTTGCTCAGCGTCCTCGACGAACTACGTGAGGACGCCAGCCAGTTGCAGCGACTGCACGAAGAGTTGGCGGATCTCGAGCGCAAGCTGCCGCAGGAACTCAAAGAGGGGCCGGACGCGATCCGCCTCGACGATCCAGCGTGGCGGCAGAGTGTGCTTGCCCAGGTGCAGCCGCTGCTGGTCAGTCGCCTGCTCTCCCGGGGGACACCGCGATGAAGATTCTGCGCCTCGACCTTCGTGCCTTCGGTCCCTTCACAGACGTGACACTCGACCTCGAGGCCGGCGACCACGGCCTGCACATGATCTACGGCCCCAACGAAGCGGGCAAAAGCACGGCACTGCGCGCGCTGGAGCAGTTTTTCTATGGCATTCCGGAACGCACACCCGACGACTTCCGGCACCGCTACGACAAACTCCGCATCGCCGCCCGGGTCCGTCACAGCGACGGCACCACGCTGGAGTGCATCCGCCGCAAGGCCCGCGTCAACGCCCTCCGCGGCCCCGACGACAAGACCGTCATTGATACTGGAGACCTGGCTCACTTTCTCGCTGGCGTGGATCAGAAGTACTTTCAGACGCTGTTCGGCATCGACCACAAGACGCTCGTGCAGGGTGGCCAAGAGATCGTGCGGGGGGGCGGGAACCTCGGCCAGCTGTTATTCGCGGCCGCCACTGGCATCGCGGACCTCCGCGCCGTCCAGGAAGGCTTGCAAACCGAGAGCGGCGACTTGTTTCGTCCGGCCGGACGGACGCAGCGAATCAACAAGGCCCTCAGCGACCTCCGCGAGACCCAGGCCGACGTCAAGCGCCAGCAACTCTCGGCCGAGGAATGGGCCGAGCACGATCGTGCCCTGCGCGAGGCGGAGCGGCAGAAACAGCAGGACGAGAATGAACGGCAGCAGAAGAGCCGGGAACTCAGCCGCCTGACGCGCATCCGCGACGCCCTGCCGGCCATTGCCAAGAGAAAGAAGCTTCTGGTGGAGTGGGCAGAATACCGTGACGCCGTTCTCCTGCCTGCCGATTTTCCCGAGAAGCGGCAGAAAGCCGTGGGGGCGTTGCTCATGGCCGAGGATCAAGCCCATCAAGCGCAACTCGCGCTGGAGGGACTCGACGATGACCTCCGTCAGCTCAATGTGCCCGAGGCACTGCTCGAATACGCAGACCGGATCGAAGACTTGCACCGGCGGCTCGGCGAGTACCAGAAGGACATGAAGGATCGCCCGGTCCGGATCGTCCAGGCCAAGAACCTGGAGCACGACGCAAAGGAGATCCTTCGATCGCTGCGACGGCCCGCCGAGCTAGACCAGGCCGAACACCTGCGCCTGAGCGTGGACGAGCCGCTGAAAATCCAGAACCTCGGTACGCAGCAGCAAGGGCTTAGCACTCGGCGCGACAGCGCACGGCAGGCCCGGGACGAGTTGGCGAGCCGTATCGAGCAAGCCAAGCAGATGCTCGCCGGGCTGGCCGCACCCCTGGATCCCGCAGAATTGCGCCGCCTTGTTCGCGCCGTCCAAAACGAGGGGCCCCTGGAGGAACTGCTGGCGGCAGAACAGGACAAAGCACGCCAGGCGGAGAAGCAGGCGGCCATCGACCTTGCCCGGCTCACGCTCTGGTCCGGTCCCCTAGAGGTTCTGGAGCAGCTTGCGCTTCCCGCCGCCGAGACGATCGATCGTTTCGAGAGCGACCTGAACCAACTCCAAAACACGCGAGGCCAGTTGGGAGACCGGGCGCGCGAGGTCGAAGCGGAGTTGCGTGAATTGAGGGGCCAGATCGAGCGGCTGGAACGCGAACAGGCCGTCCCTTCCGAAGAGAATTTGCAGCAAGCCCGGCGACTGCGCGACGCGGGCTGGCGACTGGTGCGGGGGGCCTGGCTGGAGCAAAGCCCGGAGGGGCCGGAGACGGCCGAATTCCTGGCGAACTTCGCGCCAGCCGGAGACCTGGCGGACGCCTACGAGCGAAGCGTGGAGCGCACCGATCTCCTAGCCGACCGACTGCGCCGCGAAGCCAACCGCGTCGCCGGCAAGGCTAAGCTGGTCGCCGACCACGGTCAGCGCCGCGACCAACTCGACAAACTGAACGGCCAAATCCGGGATAACGAGGAGCGGCTCACACAGCTTAATGAGCATTGGACCGCTCTTTGGCAGCCACTGGGCATCCAGCCGTTGCCGCCGCGCGAAATGCGCGCCTGGCTCCGCAAGCATGGCGAACTTGCCGGGCAAGTCCAAGCCCTGCGCAAACAAGGCGAGCAGGCCGCACGCCTCCAGGAACGCATCCAGACCCGGCGCCGCCAACTCGGCTCGTGCCTGCAAAAGCTCCGTGAGCCGGATGCCGGCCCCGACGAGACCCTGGTCGCGGTCGTGGGGCGAAGCCAGGAAGTGGTCGATCGGTTCGACGGACTGAAGCGGGAACGCGAGGGGCTGGAGCGTGAGATCGCCGGCCATACCCAGGACCTGCCTGGGGCGGATGCACGCGCCCGACAGGCTGAGACAGACCTCACTCTCTGGCAGGAGCAGTGGGCCGCCGCGATGGCCAGGTTGGGTCTGGAAGCCAACGCCTCGCCCGCCCAGGCCAATGCTGTGCTCGCCGCTATCACAACGCTTTTCCAAAAGCTCCACGAGGCCGACGGCTTTCGCCGCCGCATCGACGGCATGGATCGCGATGCGGCGCAGTTTCAGGCCGACGTACAGGACATGGTGCAGCTTGCGGCCCCGGAGTTGGCTTCTCTGGAAGTCGAAGCCGCGGAGAAGGAACTCCATTCCCGGCTCCAGCGCGCGCGGGCGGCCCAACAGACCCGGCAAAACCTCCTCAAACAGCGCGAGCAGGAAGCTGGCAAGCTCCGCAAAGCCCAGAAAACCTTGGCAGAGACTCGCGGCTGCCTCGCGGCTATGTGCCAGGAGGCTGGCTGCACCACTCACGAGGATTTGCCCCGCGCCGAGCAGCGCTCGGCCCGCCGCCAGCAGCTCGACAACGACATCCGCCAGTGCGAGGAGCACCTGCTGGCGCTCAGCGCCGGCGCCAGCCTCGACGAGTTCATCGCCGACGCAGCTCGGGTTGATGCGGACAGTATCGACCCAGCAATCCAGGCCCTCAGCAAGCAAATCGGCGACCTGGAAAGCGCGATCTCAAAACTGGACCAGACGATCGGCAGCGAGGGGGCCCTCCTGGCGGGGATGAACGACAGCGCC
>JBGQLF010000441.1:0-7698 GCA_041499985.1 Gemmataceae bacterium | reverse complement strand
GGTCTTGGCCTCCTGATAGGCTTTCCAGAAGGCCTGCTCGGCCTTTTTGGATTCGTTCACGAGGGCCTTGAATTGCTCGGCGGGCGTTGGCGGCGGTTTGTCTTGAGGAGCGTCCTGAGCCAACAATTCCGGCACCGTCAGCAACAGGATGAAGACTCCGCTTGCGATGCGAACCATCGATCGTATCCTCCTCCATGAAAGAACCGGAAACTGGGCCGCCCACGCAACGGCCATCCCAAGCCTGTATCCTACCGTCGATCGTGGAGAAAGACGAACACAATACTTCCAAGCTGGGCGACGTTTCCGAGTGCCAGGCGTTGAAGCAGTCGAATAGAGTACACTCCTGGTTTCCTCTTGATCGGCCCATCGAAGTCCGGGACCATAGAGCAACTTTTCCGAGGTGACCTCTCCCTGTCGTGAGAGGCCACTCGATGAACGAGCCTCCGACCAGGGAAGGCACGCCGTAGTTGTGTCCGAACCGGTTGGCGCACCCTGAGATGGAAGACGAAAGGAGAGATAGCTATGCGAACCGCAATCGCTTGCCTGGCGCTCCTGACGGTCGGCCTGGGAAGTTCTGCGGCATCCGCTGCCGAAGCGGTGCTGCCGTTGCGCATTCTGTACGTTGGCACCGGAGGCAGCCCCCGGGCGCGTGATTTCGAGAACTTCCTCAAGAAACACTTCGCCCAAGTCCGCGCCGCCGACCGCGCCGGCTTCGACCCGGCGATGGCCCAGAGTGCCGACGTGGTCTTGCTCGATTGGTCGCAGGCGGATCCGGATGCCCGCCGAGGCCAGTCTCCCCTGGGATCGCGTGCGAACTGGTCGCGACCCACGGTCCTGCTCGATAGTGCGGGGCTGCTCTTGGCGGGTCCCTGGCAGCTCATCGGTGGGGCCGGCTGAACCTGCCTGGAGCCTTTCGCGTACGGGTTACGCGACCACGAGATCTTCCGCAGTCCCCAGCCCATCGATGTCACGCGCACGGTCTCCGTCGAAGTTCCGCAAGCCTGGAAACACGCCCTGGCGAGTCCAACGGTCCACTTGTTACCCCTGGCGCGCGAGCGCACCGGGCAGTCGATCCCCGGCTGGTGTACCTATGCCTATGAACACGAGCAGGCCCCGGAGCTGGAGGTGCTGTGTGGGGGCCTCAATAGCAAGACGCCGCGGGCCGCCGCGGTCTGGCGGCAAGGACACTTGTTGCACTTTGGTTTCGCACCAGCGCCCACCGAATTGAACGAAGCGGGCCAAGCCTTGCTGGTCAATGCCATCAGCTACATCGCTCGGTTTACCGAGGATCGCCCCCTTGTGTACAGGCAGGGCAAGCGGATCCTAGACCGCAGTGCCATCGCTCGCCTGCTGGCTGAGCCGGAGCGGGATTTGGCGCAGCTGGAATACTACGTGGCGCCATCCGCCTATGAGTCCCTCAAAGGCCAGGACCGCGAACGGGTCGCCGACTGGTACCAGAAGGTACGCGATTACCTCCATGCGGATGCCAAGGGCCAGCTGGTGGTGGACACCGAAGCGCAAGCGTTTGGCGTCCCGCCCGCCAGCCTGGAGTTTTTCAACAAGATGTTGACCGCTTTGGAGCAACCGAATCCGCCAGCCGTGGCGCAACGACTGTGGAGCCGCTATGTTCCGGACGGCCCCAGCCCGGATGACTCGGTCGAGAAGCTACGATCGTGGTGGATTACAAACAAGGTCTATCTGTTTTTTAGCGACGCGGGCGGCTACCGCTGGTACCTCGACCCGTTGGCTAAAGCGCGCGGAGTGCCGACGGCGCAGTTGCGTGGCCCGGGACGGGCCACGGCGGTTGTTGCAGGGAACGCCAGCAAGAGCGCGTCCCCCGGAGCAGGACGTTGAAAAACCGGACTTCCTCATGAGGAGGGAACACGCACGGGAGGTCGCGGTGCTTGCACGGTCTTACCAGTTGGAGGTCGCTCCTCGATCGGCATGACGATCGCCGTAACCCCAAGCTTCGCTTAGTGCCGGAGTAGAGTGGGCCACGGAATGTTTGCTTTAACCCGCCTTAGTGCTAACTACCGGACTGGAAACGCGCGTCGGTGGGGCGGACGAATGTCGCTAGCTTAGGGGCTTACTGCTGAGTTAGAGCTTTTGAAAATGGCTTGTTTTCCAGCTATTCCGCAACTCATGCTCGACACTGCCGCCCTTAAGCTAGTGCCATTCGTGGGGCGGACCCGAGCGCGCTCGCAAGTCAGGCGCACGTGCCCTTCTGCAAGGGTTTCGAGGGCCACCAGAGGACTCTCGCAACGGCAGACTGCAGTTATTCCTCTTCTGCTCCGCCCTCTTCAGCAGCGCCGCCACGTCGTCCCACAGCCTGGGAAAAGCCGCGCGATCCTCGGCTGGCAACTTGGCCAGGCGTCCATGTCGCGGATGCCGGCCAGGTCGCTGTCCTTTTGCCAGTGCTGCAAGGCCGAACCCCCGCATGATGGCGCTCGCGCTACACCACCGTCAACCTTCCAGCACGTCGGCCAGCAGTTGGCATCGGTCCCCGCCGGATGCTGGCCCAGTTGAACAAGAGCAGTCGGCGACCACGACGACCAAGCCGTGTCGGCCGCGTTCCAGATGGGTCGAGGCGCTGGGTCACCTCGGCTCGGGACGCTTCCAACAACCACTTTTTGTAGTGCCGCTACGTCGGAAGCGGCATTCCGGCCAAACGTCTCGTCATGCGGAGCGGACTTGACGAGCTGGTGGCTGGGTGCTGAGATGACTGCTGTTGAGGCGACAAGTCGGTGCGCAGGAGGTGCCCTTGGCGACGCGCCAGTCGGCGTGAGCGGCGATGAGGAGTATCTCCAATGCCAGAGAACCCTCGTATCATCACTGACGAACTGCTCGAAGCGTTCCTTCAGTGCAAGTACAAGGCCCGGCTCCGCGCAATGGGCCGAACCGGGCAGCCAGCAGACTTCGAGAAACATCGAACGAGCCAGGCCCAGGCGCACCGCGCGCAGGTCCAGGCGAAACTGTTCCCGCTGCCCGAAGCGGCAGCAAGACCAGAAGCACAGCCCGCGCTGCTGGACGCTGCGACGTTAAAGCAAGGCCAGACGCGATTGCAGAACGTCCGCGTCCAGTCAGCGAACCTTGCGGCAAGAATCGACGCGATTGAGCGCGTTGATGTGCCCTCGGCCCTGGGTTGTTTCTCCTACCGTGTAATCCAGTACGTTCGGGAGCCGAACCCGCCGGTAAGTGCCAGGCTGCTGCTTGCCTATCGCAGCATCCTACTCGGGGAAATCCAGGGCACGCTGCCGTCCTCTGGAGTCATGATCTGCGGCCCCAACCTTGAGCCCCGGCAAGTTAAGCTCGACGCGCTGGAGGGCAAGGCGCGCGAGTTACTCAAGGAACTGGCCGCGCAGCTCGAAGGCACGACGGAAGCGCCGCTCGTGCTGAACTCGCACTGCGCGATCTGCGAATTCAGGAGCGGGTGCAGGGAAGAGACCCTGAAGATTGACCACCTCAGCTTGCTCGGAGGCATCAGCAGGAAGGAAATCGCCTCGTACAACCAGAAGGGCATCTTCACCGTCAACCAGCTCTCGTACACTTTCCGTTATCGCAAGCCGGCGAAGCGGGCGAAGCACCCGAGGAAGCCCCACCAGCACGCACTCCAGGCTCTTGCCCTGCGAATGCAGAAGGTGCATCTCCACGGGGACTTTGCGCTGCCCACTGCCCCCGTCACTGTTTACTTCGACATTGAGGGCCTGCCCGAGCAAGAGTTCTATTACCTGATCGGTGCGCTGGTCGTCCAGGATGGCAAGGAGACGCACCACGCCTTCTGGGCCGACAGCCCGGCCGAGCAACAGTCCATCTTCCTTCAGTTCAGCCGGCTCGTGGCAGGCCTGGCGCCGTGCAAGCTCTTCCACTTTGGCCGCTACGACTCCGACGCGATCAAGGCCGTGCAGAGCGGACTGGACGAAGATGCCGGCCGGCAGGTGGGTGCGCTCCTCGGCGAGGCGACAAACGTCCTCACCGTGATCCACTCTCACGTTTACTTCCCCGTTTACACGAACAGCCTCAAGGGGATCGCAGGATACCTCGGCTTCCGGTGGACCGAAAGCGAGGCGTCCGGCATCCAGAGCATTATCCTCCGCGACACCTGGGATGCCAGCCACGACCCCGCTTTGAAAGAACGGCTCGTCCGGTACAACAGAGAAGACTGCCAGGCGCTGAAGACGGTCTGCGATTTCATCTCGCTGGCGGTGACCGCACGCGGCAAACCGGAAGTTCCCGGTGCTGCCGGGCCATCGGTAGTGAGCATGGATGATGTCGCACGACGTAGCAGGTTCGTGGCCTACGGCCGCACGACGTTCGCTTTGAAAGACCTGGAGCGGGTCAGCAACTGCGCCTACTTCGACTACCAGCGAGAGCGCGTCTTCATCCGCACCGACAAGAAGGTCGCGAAGCTCGTTAAGCGGGCCAAGAAGAAGCTGTCGGCCCCCAAGCCCAATGAGGTGATCGAACTGACCTGTGAAAAGTGCGCCCTGTGCGGCAGTCCCGAGATCAAGGCTGGCAGCAAGGTGCAGCAGCGGCGCTTGATCGATCTCCGGTTCTCGACGTCGGGCGTGAAGCGGTGGGTCATCCGCTACCGCGCCAGACGGTACTCGTGTGCCGCGTGTGGCCGGCATTTTCTGCCGGAAGGGTGGCCGAAGTTCAGAGGCTACTTCGGCGAGAAGCTCGCAGCGTGGTGCGTGTACCAGAATTTTGTGTGCCGCCAGACGATGTACCAAGTCGTTGAATCGGCCGAGGAACTGTTCTCCATCCTGGTTCCGGTAAGGCAGGCATACCTGTTCAAACAGCGGATGATTTCGCGGTACGACTCTCTCCACGAAGAACTGAAGCAGCACGTCCTGAAGAGCCCGGTCCTGTGCATTGACGAGGGCGATGTCACGTTGACAAAAACCAAGGGCTATGTGTGGGTGTTCGCTACGCACGATGCCGTCTGGTATCTCTACAAGGACACGCGCTCGGGCGAGTTCTTGAAGGAGTTGCTGGCGGGGTATTCCGGTGTGCTGGTGTCCGACTTCTACAATGCGTATGACGGCATCAACTGCCCCCAGCAGAAATGCCTGCTCCACCTGCTGCGCGACGTGAACGACGACCTCATGAAGAATTCCTACGACGAGGAGTTCAAGTCGATTGCCTCGCAGTTTGGCGTCGTCCTCCGACGCATCATTGACACAATCGACAAGTACGGGTTGAAGCGGTGGCACCTGCACAAGCACAAGCGCGAGGCAGAGGCTTTCCTCTCGGGCGTTGACGCCTGCACCTTCTCGTCCGAACTCGCGTTGACTTACCAGAAGCGGCTCAAGAAAGTCGGCTCGAAACTGTTCACCTTCCTCGATTACGACGGCGTGCCCTGGAACAACAACGGGGCCGAGCATGCCGTCAAGTCGTTCATGAAGTTCAAGCGGACGAACGACGGGCTGTTCAGCGAGAGGTCGTTGACGGAGGCCCTCGTCATGCTGAGTATCCTTGAAACCTGCAAGCTCAACGGTGTCAAGCGACTCAGGTTCTTGCTCTCCGGGAAAACGGACCTTGCCAGCATCCTTGGCGAATAAGCCGAAGGTTGGCGACCAGCACTCGTGGCCCAGGCCGCACAATCGCCACTTCTCCCACCTGTCCGCAAGCAGCCCCCAGCGGACGGTGAGTCGCAGGCGAGCCAGCCCGAAGCCGCGACCAAGAAGCGAGGCGGGCGCAAGCCGGGACGCAAACCCGGCTGTACGGGAACGGTCTGGGCGTGGAGAAGGACTGCGCCGAGGCGATTCGCTGGTATCGCAAGGCGCCGCCAAGGGCCGCAGAGTGGCGAAACGGCTGAAGGAACTCGCGGGATGAACACCAGCGGCTTCGGTCACATCGACCGGCGTACCGAACTGCCCCGGAACACACCGGACCTTTCAACACACGATGTTCGTGTTATGCGGCCCTATCATCAACAATTGGACCAAACGGCTGGCCTCACCGTCCTGCTATGCCCGCAGAACGTACTCGCGAACACCCACCACGGCCGCCGGGAGACTTGCGCGGCCGCTGCACGTGCTACGCCATTGCTAATTCTGTCGTCACACGGCAACCAACATCCTCTGGAACATTGTCTCGGCCAAATGATGGTTGCTCAGATGGGCCAACGGTAGCGTCAGTACGCAGGACCCCGCGTTCACGGCCCCGCGGCTGGTGCGCGGCGAACGGGCAGGTCAAAATAAAAAACCCGGTTCTGGTCCTGGTCACGGCCCAGTTCCTCTTTCGTGACCAGCAAGCGGTCACCCACGATAGTCCGTTCCAGAATCAATCCATCGGGGCCGGTCACCAGGAACTCGGCGGGATGGACGAAGACGATGTATCTCTTGTTCTCGCGCGAGCGGGCCTGGAGGATTGGGTCATTGCTCTGGGGACCGAACATCCCACCCGAAGGGCATATCAGGAAATCAGCTCCGTTGTCGCAGAAGCGGCGGACAATGCCTGGCTCTCGGCGGTCCGCGCAGATCATAAGCCCGACGTTGCCATATGGGATCTCGAACACGGAGGACACACTGCCGGCTGTGTTGCGAACGCTCTCGTGCTCCAGCTTCTGCTTGCGATACTTACCGATCAACTGGCCCCGCGGCCCGATCAGGACCGCGGTGTTGTAGCGGGCATCGCCGTCCGCCTCGAGCATTCCGGCCACCAGGTGAATCTTCAGCTCTGCCGCCAAGGCCGCCAGGCCCTGGTAATACTTGCCCGCCGGGATCGGCTCGCCCAGGGCCCGGTAATCTTCTAACGGAATGCTTTTGTCGGCGATGGCGTAGCCGTCGAGGAAGCACTCCGTGGTGCAGACAACGCGGGATCCTTTCGCCGCTGCCGCGCGAATCATCGGTAGGGCGCGGCGGAAGTTGGCCTCCTTATCGGTGCGGATCCACTTGAGGACGATCCCAGCGACGCGCACGGTCTCGCTGCCTGGAACCGGTTCCGCGGCCCAATTAACCGTAGCGCCAGCGCACAGGCCGAACAGGGCCAAGATCAGACTCCACCGACCGAGAAGAGAATTAGTTGTGCACATGGATGTTGTCACTCTCGAATGCGGAAGCCGGGGCAGGCAGTTCGGCTTCGCGAGGGGTTGCGAAAAGAAGCAGGGCCACCGACGTCGCGCAGTTACCTTCAGCCCCGGAAGATTGTAGGCGTGTGCAGACGGCGGCACCAAGCAGAATCCGCCTGGAATCGCAGAGGGCTGTGGGAAACGACGTCCAGCATGTCCTGCGGCTGTCCTCGTGCCACCTGGCCAATCAGGATTGTGACAACAGCGCACGCGTGTTCGTGTGCTGAATGGCTTGCATCTCTTCCTCCTTCAACGCGGACTCACGCATCTTCAACAACGCGGACTCCGGGTAGAACAACGGGAAATGGGTGCCAAACAGGACACGCTCCGCGCCGAGACGCTGCAGCATCTTGGCCAGGCCGCCAATGCCTTCGACATTGGCGAAGTCAAAGTGGATCTTCCCGGTCCGCGCCAGCCCCAACAAGGTCTCATCACGCGGATCGAACGACCCGTTCAAAATCTGCACGCGGCCCGCCGGCACATGTGTCAGCACGGTCGGTAACGGACTCAGGTCCACCGCCGGTACCTGCATAAGCGGGTGGTGCGTACGCTCGTCTTCCATGCGAACGACGATTTGCACGACCAACCGCCGCTCGGCAGCCCTTTCCACCAGACGCGCAAACGCC
>JBGQLF010000440.1:0-7711 GCA_041499985.1 Gemmataceae bacterium | reverse complement strand
CCCATCAGCATCAGGAACCGCCGGCGCGTGATCGGGTTGGTCCACTCGGACGCCTGCTCGGGGAACTCCCGATGCACCATCTCCCGGAACTCCTCGGTGTCGGCCAGTTCTTCCAGGCCGCGCCAGAACTGCTTGCCCCCGGCAGGCAGGCGCCGGCGGATCGCGTCCCAATCCAGAGAGAGGTTTTTGCGGGTACTCATCGGTGGCACCTCGAACAGCTGGTGAGTTGATCCGAACTCCGGATCCTGTAGCGCTTCAGGAGATCCTCCTCCAGTTTGGGCCGGTCGGGGGGCGGCTCCCAGGTCATGCTGAAGACGGCCTCACGCGGCCGGAGATGGGACTTCGGATTGCGGTGACACTCCAGGCACCAGCTCATGAGGAGCGACTTTTCCTGGTAGGTGAACGGCATGCGGTCTACCCGCCCGTGGCACTCCACGCAGCCGACGCCCTTGTTGACGTGGATGCTGTGATCGAAATAAACGAACTCGGGCAGGTTGTGGATCCTCTGCCAGGTGATGGATTGGCCGGTCCGAAAGCTCTCACGCACCGGCTCCAGCGTGGTGCTGCCGAACCAGATCTCCTGGTGACAGTTCATGCACGTCTTCGTCGGCGGCATGCCGGCGAACGACGATTCCTCGACCGAGGTGTGACAGTAGCGACAGTCGATGCCGAGTTGGCCGACGTGGTGCTCATGGCTGAACGGCACCGGCTGAACGCGGGCGATGTGCGCCTGCGTGACATAAGGCGACCAGCCAACGACGTACAAGGCCCAGCCCAGGAACGCCAGGATGAACAAGACGCCGCCGATGCTCACCTTGGACAGCGTGTTGAAGCTGCGGTGAAAAATCTGAGGCATTGACGCCACTCCCAACTTCGGAAACGTCTCGCGAGACCGCCCAATTCGGTCCTTCAGTCCTCATGGATCACTGCGGCCGATGCGCCGCTGTCAGCTCCCCCCTGCCCAGGAAGTCTCGAACGAGGAGACGGACCAACTGGGCCGCGGTGAGTCCCCACTCGTGCGCCGCGGCCTCAAGTGCCCCTGCCTCCCCGCTTGGCAACAGCAATCGAAGCTCGACCACGCCTGGGCCGAACCAACCAAGCTTCGGTGGAGTCCCGAGTTTTTGGACCCCGTCCGTATCCACTTCCAATCGGTAACGCGCCACCGTTCGCGCTTCCTGGTCCATCTCATTCTGCCTTTCCGCATCCTACGACTGATTGGCCCTAGCGGGTTCTCCAGCCCACGGGTTGCCTATCCATCCTCCGGCTCACAGCAGCCGAGTTTTCCCAGCACGTCGAAAGCGATCATGACACCGATGAGGACGCCCGCCAGATCTACGACGAAGAGGCCTTCAGGACAAGCAATTTCTCGACCACCTTCGAGCGGTGGGTGGTGTCTCGGCCCCATATCCCGCGTCCACGTCGTTCTTCATAACCACCATGCCTACGAGTGCGTGCTTGGCAACGAGCAGGGCGAGGCGTCCGTTTCAAGGCACGGGCTGCGAAGAGGTTGCCTATACCGCCCCCGACCAATTGGCGCCTTCTTGCGTCGTCAACGGATTCAGCTGCATTAACGTTTTCCGGCATTCGCCGACGCCATGTCGATAACGGGGTTGGCGGACCCATGCGCCCCCAGCCAGCCGCCTGAAAACCTTGCTCGGCGCAGTCCGCTGACGAGGTAAGGGCATTGCCGCATGAGACGCCAGAGCAAGCCTGAACGAAAGTTCTCAATCATCAAGACGATTGGTCCCTGGTTGAGGCCAAAGTGCCAGCGCGACACCCAGAATGGCGACCGGTCGGATTCCCCAGCGAAGGTTGGGTTGAAGGTGGCCTTGAACCCGTAGGGGTTGGCCACTCTCAGGTCCAAGTCGTCAAACCAACGGAGGACCGGTAGCACGATCTCGGGCGCAAAGGGAAGTGAGGCGACCACAGCCCAGGGTGCAACCGTTCCGTCGTCGGGGCCATCGGGTACGCCGCGTGCCAGATAATCGAAGAAGTGCCGTTCTTTGCCTTTGATCCGACGCGTGAGCCATCCGGGCCCGTCGCTGGCCGTGAGGCCCCAGCAATTTTCACCATAACCGTCGAATTGGCCCGGATTGTGGATGGCGTATTGCTGCTGGACGTAAGTCGCCCGGCGGCTGTTTTCAAAGTAATCAATGCTCTTGCCGCGCATGTATTCGTCCTGAATCTCCCGAAAGTCGATCCATATCTGGGAGAGCTGATGGGTAAAGAGCGGGCCGGCATACAAATACTCGTGGCCGTAGGTCTTTTTCCACTGGTAAGTTGAGGTCCAGGCGGCA
Organism: Gemmataceae bacterium; assembly: GCA_041499985.1. Lineage (GTDB taxonomy): Bacteria > Planctomycetota > Planctomycetia > Gemmatales > Gemmataceae > JBGQLF01. Next base: position 5,414 of record JBGQLF010000440.1, on the reverse strand, counting down.
TAACTCTCCGCGGGCAAGGGGTGTGTCGGGGAACCCAGGCCGAGCATGTAGAGCAGCAGCGCTTCGTCATAGCCTTGCCACCGGTACGGCAGGAAACCGCTCTCCGGCTTCCAACCGTGCGTGACCGTCGCCCCGCCGTCCTGCGCCCACTGCCAATCGGCGCGCTGGAACAACTCGTCGGCAATCGTCCGGATTTCGTGCTCGTCCTCTGAGTCGTTCTCGAAATATGCTGCCGCCGTCAACATGCCTGCCAACAGAAATGCTGTATCGACAGTGGAAAGCTCGCACTTCCAAACACGCCTTCCGGTCTTCATGTCGAGGAAGTGATAGTAAAAGCCCTTGTATCCCGTCGCGTCCGCCTCCGTTCCTTGAGGGCAATCTCGGAAAAACCGCAGAGTTACCAGCGTCCGTTCGATCGCCTCCTCGCGAGTGACTAAACCGCGCTCCACGCCGGCCGGATAGGCCGCCAAAGCCAATCCGACGGCAGCGATACTCGCGGGAGCGCCCTCTTGGGTCTTGTCCGCAATCAGTCCGTTGACGGGGTTGACCTCGTGAACGAAGTAGTCCAAGGATTGGCGCTGGAGTGTATCCAGCGTTTCAACAGCTTGCTCGGGCTGGTTCATGCGAGCGGAACTCCATTCAGGGCAGACACGTCACTCCGCCTACAGCACACTTTACGGTGCTGATGGCCTCGTCGCCTTCTCCTGACGGTAATTGAGAGATTTGCTGGTTGTCGTTGACCCGAGTGTTTGACCTTCGGAGGGCAAGGAGGGGTCATTCGACTCAGACGATCCGAGCGCGTCGTTTCGGTGATTCTCAGGGGATCGGGGTGTCCACGATGTTATCTTCCCAACGATTCTCCATAAAGCCTTTCGCAACCAACCCCCGCCTTCTCGCACGGGAGCGGACGCGATCGATACCGCCGTCGCGGCAGCATCCGGAACGGCGCGGTGGCCGGTAATGTGGTCAATGCGAATTCGGTAGTAAAGGGGGCTGAAGGGTTGAGTAGGGTCTGGATGATCACGGCCCACATACGCAGCCCGGCCAGCCATCCACCAGGTTGGGTCTTTATGAAGTAGCTCCCAGGCGTGGAGTCGCTCTTGCCCAAATCCCGAGTCGTCTGGCAACTCCTCGTAGACCCCGAAACCGATGACACTCACCCACTGGTCGTAGCTCGTCACCTCGTCGTATTCGACACACACCAGGGGATTCGTTCGCATCCAATGGACTTTTTGGCCCAATGTCGTGACGACGTAAAGATAGGATACGCCACTGGTGGACTTATGGTAAGCATAGACGGTGGGGACGACATAAGGTTGGTTGTCACGCGCGCAAGCCAGTCTACACAACCTCGTGTGCGCGAGGACGTTATAGGACTCTTCCTCTGACATTACGTGTATCATCATGGCTCACCTCTTCGTTGGCGTTCAGCTTCACCTCATGCCCTTCTTTCAACGGCTCAATCTAAGTCGCGGCAACCACCAGCAGCAGCGGCGAGACGAGCGACAGAAGTGCCTTGAATCGAACGTGCATGGTCATCTTGGAAGGGTAAAGGATGAATCAAGAACTGTCTGATTCATCCTTCATCCTTCGTTCTGTGGCATTCGAGGACGCTCTTCAGGACCAGCGCCTCGTTGTGCTCCTCATCCCGCGCGCCGTACACCAGCGTGACGGTGTGTTCTTTGCTCTTCTGCTTCAGCAACTGGAGGGCGTCCTGCTTCTCGCGGAGTTCCTTCTGGTAACGGACCTGGAACTGATTCCATTTGGTCGGATCGTGGCCGAACCATTTGCGCAGCTCCGTGCTCGGGGCCACGTCCTTCAGCCACAAGTTCACCGCCGCGCGCTCTTTGGTCAGGCCGCGCGGCCACGGCCTATCGACCAAGATTCGCAAGCCGTCCTTTCGAGAAGACTTTTCGTAAACTCGCTTCAGTTGGATCATTGCTGTAATACTCCTTGGGTTCATGCTCCAAGCCGTTTTTGGCACTCCAGGTTCGACCGAAGGCTCCAAGTCTAAAGGGCCGGATGTCGGCCGAACTCCCGACTGAGCCGCGCCAGCGCCAACGCGCCGAGCAACAGGCCGAAGTCGCGCATGGCGATGTCGTAAAAACCGGGAATCAGCAAGAGGTTCACGATGATGCCGCAGAGCCAAAGGACGATGACACAGGCGCCGATGCGAGGCCGGAAAGCAACCAGCAGTCCCGCCACGATCTCGATCATGCCGACCACCATCATGAGCGTGTGGCCGTCGAGATGTGTTAGACGCGGGACGATGGGCGCGAGATACAGGTCCCAGTTGCCGAGAAAATCGAAGAATTTGTCCACGCCCATGACTATCGGTAGGACGACAAAGCCGACATGCAAGATCAGGTACGCTTGATAAGCCGGACGGGCGGCGGTAAGGGATGCGCGAGAATCGCTGATAAGCCGTGGGGTGCTGGGGTTGAATGTCAGTGCCATTGTTCTCTCCTGTTAGACGTTGAATGTTTGGGGCAAAGCGGTTGTTCATTCCTTCCCATTCCCTCCCACCGTAGCGGGTGTTGCTCCGGACCCGATGATCTTCTCGCATTGGGCGGGCTTCTTCAGCCCCTTCACCTGGAAAGTGCTATGACTTGCCAGTCCGGCCTCTCACGCGAACACCAGGGACCACGCGCCGTCATGAAGGCCCTGGAACGACTGGCCAACGCCTACGGCTCGAAATGAGACATCCGCACTGCCACAGCGATCGGCGCGTTCAGCCTTGCTTCGGCATCTTCGCCCCGCTCGCGACCCGCCAGGTCGTCCGCGCTCGCCAGTGCGACTTGCAAATCGCGGCGAACGATAGCCAGCTGGCCGTTTCGGATGCGAATCTCACCGTGCAGCAGGCTCGCGGCGAGCTCGCGGGGGGCGTGCCAACTCCGCCTGGGCGCGCACCACTTCGACCGGCAGCAGAAGCCAGGCCGCCAGCTTCTCGACGCCCCCGGATGGGACAGTCGCGCCAGGAATTGCGCCCACGCCATCCTCCGAGGCTGATCTACCTGTATTCCCAGTATTCCCAGAGCATCAAGAATGCTGCTTACACATTTCCACGCGTCTCGAATAGTGGGCGGAGTCACAACGATGTTCGGCACAGGTAAGACCAGCGTTCCATCTCCAGCTCTCGGTCTACTTCCGACTTGGCTTCGAGCCAATCTTGCATGGCCGTCCCACTTGGACGGCCCTTCGCAATCCACTTTTCATACGCTTGGCGTTCAATCAATTGGGCGTGGCTACTCTTCGACGACCTCCCAGTGGCCTGGGGGGTAGAGACGGCGGCGGTCTTGCTCGAGGTGGAAGTCCCAGTAGTCGTCCAGGTCGGCGCTGAGATAGAGGGAACGCAATTGGATCATGGCCTCGGCCCCGGCCAAGCTCCAGCGCATCCCGGAGCGTTCCATGCGGTCCTTGATCAGGTTCTTGCACGCCCCTTCCACACAGCCGCTGGCGATGGGCAAGCCCTGCCGCAGGTAGTCGTCGTACTTCATGTACTTCCGGTTCCTCCGCAGGTACTTGGCCACCTTGTCCACCGTCTGCCTTTTCGGCCCCGTCAGACCCCGTTTCGTCGCGCTCTGACGCATCCCCTTGATCACCTGGCTAACATCTTCTTGTAAGACCCGCAACGTCTGTTTCCGCACCCAGGCAGTCGCTTCCTCACTCCCTTCCGGGTAGAAGCAATGCGCTACCTGCCACAACTTCTCCAGGACGTGCAGCAGGTCCAGGATCAGCAGCACCGTCGGCACCACCGCCTGCAAGGCCGGCAGGATGCGTTTCTGCAAGGCCCGTTCCCCGTCACACAACGCCACCTGCGTCTTGCTGGCAGTGGGATCGACCCGCTTGACCTCCTCGACCACCTCGGCGATGACCTCGTCCTTGCTCTGCAGCAAGTTGGCCCAGACCCGTTTGTGCTCCGCAGGCTGGGGTGACTTTCTCCTGGTGCGTGCCTGCTTCTCCTTGGGCGTGGTCCGGAACAGGCTCTCCACAACCTCCTCCGCTGTCCGCACGCGCAGCTGCTGGGTGCGGACCGTCGCCACCGTGGCCATACGTTTCTTGTGCTTCTTGTCCCCCTTGCCGCGGCGCGGCTTGCGTAAGGTCTCCTCTGGCTTGATCATGGGCACGCCCTTGCAGTCGATCCCGGTCACCACGATCGGACCGCTCTCCTGGGGAGCAGCGTCTTGGTGCTGCTGGTAGAACACCTGGAAATCGGCCGCAGCCTCCTGGACGACCTGCTCGGCGGAGCGTTTGCTCAGGCCAACGCCGGTGTCGTGCTGGACGTTGGCCACCGCTTCGGCAAAGGGACCCTGAACGGCGTGCCGCACCAGACGCTCTTGCAACGGGTAGCTGAAGCAGCGTTGGGGTAACTGCAACTGCTCGTCCAGAGGGTGAACGCCGGCCTGTCCGGGGGCGGCGTAACCGATGCGTGCGACGGTCACTTCTCCCAGGATGGTGTGCAAGGTCCGTTCGTGGAGGCGTTTGTCGCCGTGCCGGACGCCGCCAGTGCGGGGCGACGCGGCGACGGCGGCAGCGCCGCTGGGAGGCGGCGGCGCGAAGACGCGCAGGGCGGGACCGACCTGGCCGGTGCCGCGCTGGCGGAGGTGGGCCTGGAGCAACAGGCGGAGCAGTTCGCGGCCGCGCTGGTCCAGTTGTTCCTCCACCTGGGCTTCGCTGGCGGTGGTGGCCGCGTCGGAGGTCAACCAGATCTCCAGCTGTCGGAAGGCGAAGTGCGCCTGGGAGAAGTTGAAGGTTGGGTCCGCAGCTGTAGAATCGGCGTAGGACTGGGGAAGCGTTGCAGCTGTCATGAGCAAGCTCCTGGGGGATATGGATCGGTAACACCCATATCTTCGTCCTGGGAGCTTGCTTTGTCTGCCCCTCACGACACAACTCCTTGTTTACTCAGACTTTTCGACGGTGCGAAAAGTAGCCACACCCCAATCAATTGATGCCGCAGACATTGCGCAGCCGGCGCTGCGGTGTTACAAGAATACGACAGGCAACCAGGTACCGTACACATGATCAACCTTCTTTCACATCGATCCACTTTGCCAACGGGAGAAGCGTTTCCGCAACACTTTGCTACCGGCCGTTTCCCCCCACCGTTGCGGGTGTTGCTCCGGTCCCAACGATCTTCTCGCATTGGGCGGGATCCTTCAGCCCCTTCAGCTCTGGGGGGGCGTTTTCGGGTCGCCCATCAGCCAGGGCACCCGCGCCGTCTCGGCCGGTCCCGAGAAAGGGCCGCAACAGTTCGAGCGGCAGCGGGAAGATGATGGTCGAGTTCTGATCCGAGGCTACGTCCGCGAGAGCCTGGAGGTAGCGCATCTGCATCGCCATGGGATAGGGCGTCATGATCTCGGCGGCTTCCCGGAGTTTGTTGGCGGCCTGGAACTCCCCCGCCGCGTTGATCACCT
>JBGQLF010000439.1:0-7711 GCA_041499985.1 Gemmataceae bacterium | reverse complement strand
GGATCGTAGAACACGACCGGCGCGTGCAAACCCGACTGCACGGCCAAGGTCTGCTTGGGAGCGATATTGACGATGGTATTGGGCGTGGACTTGGGCCAGCAGGCATCTGCGAAGCGGCCAATCCAGCCGAGCGATTCGGCCATGTGCGGGCGAGCCGTGTGCCAATATTCCATCGACGTGAAGTGACTGCGGTTGGGATTCGGATAGCCGCAGCCGTGCACGATGGCTAACTGCCCCTGATCCCACAGGTACTTCAGGCCGCGCATCTGGGGGTGCAGAGCCAGCTCCTCATTGAGCTTGAGCACGTCCTTGGGATTGAGGGCCAGGGTGGGCCGGGATTTGCGGTAGATATCGTTACTGAAGGGCACAACCGTATTCAGGCCGTCGTTGCCGCCCGACAGTTCGACCACCACCAGGATCCGTTCGGGATGTGCTTCCTTGCCTTCGAGAAAGGCCTCGGCAGCGATGGCCAACGAGCTGTGCTCGAAGACGAACGGCATCGCCGCGCCGACACCAAGACCGAAGAATCCGGAGCGGAGAAAATCACGGCGGGAACGGTCGAAGTTGCAGGAATGAAGGTTCGACATGGGGATCTCCCTTTTGGCCTCTTGGCCGTTTAGCCGCGAGCCTCGGGCGAGCGCGAACGCCGCGCTCGCCCGAGGCTCGCGGCTAAACGGCTCACGCCAGTTGATACTCCGGCAGACACAGGATCAGGTGCAGCAGTTCCCGCAGATCCGTTTCGAGACCGTCGCGCTGGAAGTCGAGCGGGCTGCCCCCCAGGCGTTGGGTCAGGAACTCTATCAAGTCCTGGCGACTGACGGCGGGCGGCGCGACCCGCAGAAAACGGCGTGCCAAATAGTCCACCGTCCCGGCCGCGTCGGTCACGCCCGCCGCGCGGATCATCTGGATCAGACTTACCTTGGCCGGCGTGGGCGGATCGAACTTGACCTTCTGGAGCGTCTTGATCGCGCCGTTGTAGACGCCTCGGAAGATGTTGTAGGTCTCCCGTTGATTATCCTGGCGACGGTTGAAGCCCGAATCGTCCATTTCGTCCTTGGGGAAACTCGTGAAGTCGCCTTGCTTGGCCATGGCGTTGAGCTGCTGGTAGACCCGTTCACCGATGATGTCGCCCACAAAATCCATCCGCTTACGGGTCGGCGGCGGGATCTGGCGTGGGAACAGCACGTAGCGGGCGAAGTTTTGCCGTTCGATCAGCATGGACGGGTTGATCCAGGCCCGCCCGCCCTTCCAGCCTGCGACGTTCGGTGGCCGGCACAGCTGCTGGCCCAGGGATTGGGTCGTGGCGTTGAAGTTCGGTGCGCCCGGAATCTCCGTCAGGCCCAGCTTCTTGTAGGTCGAGACCACCAGGTGAACCGGACTCTTGATCTGCATGGCATATGACGCCGGGCTGTAGAAATCGCGGGACAGAAACATCGTTTCCAGCAGCGGGGCGATTTCGTAGTTATTCGTGCGCAGCACATCGGCGAGCCGTTCCCCCAGGTCCGCCGGCAGGTCGTCGCGGACAAAAAAGGTATAGAGCTTGCGAGAAATGAAACGGGCGCAGGCCGGCTGCTTCAGGATGGTGTCCACGATATCTTCGCCGTCCAGGTTCCCCGTTTGGCCGAGGAAGGTCTTGCTGCCGTTGTCATGCAGGTTGGCGTGCTTGGCGAACGTGTTGCCGTCGAGGCCCCAGCCACTGAAGGCCCGCGAAGCTTCCTTGATGTCTTGCTCGGTATAGTTGCCGTCGCCCAGCGCAAACAGCTCGAGGATCTCGCGGGCATAGTTCTCGTTGGGTTTGCCGCGGACGTTTTTCAGCCCATCCAGGTAGATAAGCATGGCCGGGTCCCGGCTGATTCCCACCAGCAGGTCCTTCAAGTTGCCGGCGCCATGCTGGCGGTACAGGTCCCACTGGGCCATCATCTTGCGGTAGTCGCGGACCTTGTCGTTCTCGGTGGCGAAATGGCCGTGCCAGAACAGGGCCAGCTTCTCTTCGAGAGGACGTTGCGTGAGCAGCATCCGCTGGGCGAACCAGCGGGCCACGCGCGTGATTTCGAGGTTGTTCGCGAAGCGAAGGTAGTACCCCTCGTTCACGATCGGCTGCAACCAGGGCGTGCCCGGCTTCCGTTCGACCTTGATCCCTAGCGCCTCGCCTTTCTGCATCGCTTCACGGATACCGACGCCGCCGTCGGGAGGCGGAACGAACTCCTTGGAGAGGAAGATGCCCGATTCGTCAAACGGCGGGAGCGCGCCCTTCTCGACTTGCTGGTAATGGACCAGGTGCCGCACCGCTTCCTGCGGCGTCATCTTGGCGAGCCGGGCAATCTCCTCCGGTGTACCTCCGAAGCCGGCCCGCTCCAGCAGATGAGCGGCCCGTGCTCCAGTCCAGTCTGGGGGCGCGATGGGCGTCAAATCACCGATCCAGGCGGCCGGTCCGGCGCCGGTCTCGGCTTGGTTGACTTCCGCGGCGGCACGCAAGAGCTGCGCTCCCGTCACGAGGACCAGAAGAGCAAGCACCCCGAGGGCACCGCGTTGGGCATTGGATCGAAACCCATCCTGTCGATTCATAGCTCGGCCCATCCCAAGGGTTGAAGAGATGCCTAGGGTCTGTCGAAGCGTATTCTGGCTGTGCAACAGCTTACCTCCCGTTGCGCCCCATACAAGTGCCATTCCCGGCGAACGGACCCGAAACGATCACCGCAAGACCGCGTCGAGGAAGGCGTAGGCGATGTCGCGCATCTCCTTGGGGAAGTCGTGCTCGCAATCGGGGTGCTCGATGCGCAAACGCGCGGGCTGGCCATACAGTTGGTAAACCGAGCGGGCAGCGGCCGCGATGCGGTCCACGCTGTCAGCCCGAAAGTTGCTGTCCTTCAGCGGCGCCACGATCAGCACAGAGCGTGGGGCCAGGGCACCGATCAATTCGTGGAAATCGAAGGGAATTTCTGGCAAGCGGTTCCGATAACCGGCCAGCCGCGGCATATAGCGCGTTTGCGTCCAGCCCTTCTCGGGCAACCATACTTTCTCGTCGCCGCGGTAATAGTCGAGGAACGAGTCGAGCCCACAACTGGAAACAACCACCCGAATGCGATCGTCAAACACGCCCGTATAAACGGAATTGTGTCCGCCGAGCGAGTGGCCGATCGCCCCAAATCCGCCGCTCTTGACAAAAGGCAGCGCTTCCAGCAGATCCAGTCCGCGGATATTATCCCAAACCGCCTTGAGCGTTCCGCTTTCCCAGCCGAGTGCTCTGACGTCGGGCTGATACTTGGCCAGCAGGGGGTAATTGGGCGCCAGGGTCACGTAGCCGCGTTCCGCGAGTTCGGCGGCGTAGGCCCGGTTGGGCCGGTTGCCCAGTCCGACGACCGTGCCATGTCCCACGACATTGTCCGTGCCGTGCAAGCACAGGACAGCAGGAACGCGTTGGGCATCCGCCTGGAGCGCCGTCTTGGGAATGCACAGGTGCGCCGGCACGCGGGAACCCGGTTCCGAAGCGTAAGTGACCAGCCGCCGGACGTACGTGCCGCAGTCCACCTCGTCCTCGACCTTCATCTCCAACGGACAGCGCTTCTCCCGGCCCGGCAGGTTGCCCATCACGGCCTGCATCCCGCGCCGAATTTCTTCCCGCCGCTTGAGCCAGTCTGCCGTCGTCCGCACGGGCAACGGCTCCTGGTTGGACCCGCGGTAGACCAGCAAATTGTCGCGCGGCAAACGCGGCGCGGCCGGTGCGTCCTTGTCGTCCGCCCGCGTTGGGACTGGGACGAGGATCGCGATGAGCAGCAGCGGTGTCATCCAGATGCGGGCAGGCCAGGGATGTCGGTTCATGGTTTCCTTCCTTTTTTGGGCCTAGTCTTATGTCGGCTGGGGCACGAGTTGGTGTGCCCAGGCAGCGTCGTCTGCGGTCAGGGGTGGTTGTGGCGTTTCGCCGTAGATGTACTTGTTATAGTTGGCTGCGTCGTACACGCGGTCGAGCAAGGCTTGCACATCCAAGAGAAGATCGGGGTTCGGAGGCAGCAGCGGAATGGGCACGACCGGCAGGCGCTCGCGCAAGCCGATGGGCCAGAAGTCCACTTTCGGCCGATCGGCGTACCGGCTGACGAGTACATAGTAAGCGCACGCCGGCAAGTCTGGCGGATGGGGGCGGGTACCGCTGCGCCGCAGGTCGATTTCCACCAGGTGTGTCGGCCCGGCCAGCAGTTGCCGCCGCTTGCCGAGATACGCATCCCGGTCGGGACCAGGTGTCTTGTTGGTCGGGCTGAGCAGCTCCAGGACCGTGACCACTCGGCGACTACGCCGGTCGCGGATCTCCAGAAAGGACTGGCGCTCGACGTCTACCGCTGGTAGCACCAGTTGCAGCGGGGCCATCACCCCAGCCGTAGCAGGACCGGACAACCCGGCAGCCGGGGATGTCGTCACGCCCACGTCGGCCCGGCCGAAATACCGGCGCTCCTCCGCGGACAGTTCGTGGAAGTAAAGGCGCACCTCGATCTTGACCAGGTAATTGCCCCGGACCCGTCCACCCAGCTCATCGGCGGCATGGGTGAGGAATCGCTGGTGGAAGTCTTCCCAGGTGTCCTCTTGTTCGAGGTAGGGATTCATTCCGGGAAAAGGAGAAGGCATGGTATCCTCCCGTCGGCTCGTGGGCGGCTTCCTTGGCGCTGGTTTCAAAGCACATTGTACCGCACCGCCCTCGTGCCGTCCCACAGATCACGGCGAGGATGACGGCCCGCATGCAAGCGGCGTTGTACAGGCACGCCACGTTAGCAACGGCTACTCTCCATTGTCCATGCAACCGGCCGGCGCTAGAATGGCGCACAGGAGGATGCCGCCATGCCTTTACGTGACCATTTTCGACCGCCGGTCTGGACCCATTCTTCGTGGGAGGGCTTCCACGGGATGTGGCCGGCGACCATGGTACTACAGTTAGCCCGAGTATTGCCGGACGATTTCACGGCGGAACCACGCGTTCACCTGGGTACGTATTTCGAGATCGACGTTTGTGCGTACGAAAAGGATGAACAAGGTGCGCCAGGCTGGACATCCGCCAGCGGCGCGGGTGGCGTGGCGACGGCGACTTGGGCACCACCTCAGCCCACGTTGGCGATCGACGCCGATCTCACCGAGCAGTACGAGTATGAAGTGCTGGTGTACGATCAAAGTCGGGGACGGCAGTTGGTCGCCGCCGTGGAGATCGTCAGCCCGGGCAACAAAGACCGCCCGGAAAATCGCCGGGCGTTCGTCGCGAAGTGTGCCGCCCTGTTGCAAAAACGCGTCTGCGTCTCGATCGTCGATCTGGTTACCACCCGGCAATTCAACCTGTATACCGACCTGCTCGACTTGATCGACCGGTCGGACCCGGCGTTCGCCCTGCCTCCTGCGACCTACGCGGTCACCTGCCGGGGGCGCAAAGTCGGCGACAAACCGCGCTTGGAAACCTGGGCGTATCCGCTCCTTGTCGGCCAACCTCTCCCAACGCTTCCGATCTGGCTCACGGACGATCTGGCGGTTGCGCTGGATCTGGAAGCTAGCTACGACGAAACCTGTCGGGCGCTGCGGATCCGCTGAACGGAGGGAGAGTCCACGAGCAGCAAATCACCGACTTGATAGTTGGTCATAGATGGCATCGCTGTCCGCGTAACCCCTGCCGAACTCTGCTGCGGCAAGTTGCTCCCAGGCCTGATCCTCCGCGTCTTCGGGAACGAGGACAAGTACGCGCAGGGTCTGGCCGTGCGGGATTCGTTCGAGAACACTCGCCGGGACGCTCAGCGTGTGATCGGGACGCAATTCGGACTGGAATTCGACGGCCTTCATGGTGGAGGTCCTCCTGGCTTCATTGTATCGCACGTCGAAGCAACCTCCATACATCCGTGGGTGGTGCCCGATTCCGTTCCGATGTAGAATAGGAGCGTAGGAAAGTGACGTTCCCGACTCAGGAGAAGGCCATGCCGAATGATCCAGACGGAAGCGAACGGCCAGAAGGGCAAGCGGGGAAACCAGAATACCGGCCGTTGACTCCGGAGTTTCTCGCGTGGGCGTGCCAAGGACTGAATGAGGAAGAGATCGTGGCCGGGATGCGCGAGATCCGCGCGACAGGCGGCCTGCAACTCGCTGATTTCATTCAAGAGATTGAACAGGAAGCAATACCTCGTGAGTGAGCCCTCGAGTTCGCCGCCACTCTACCACGTGAGCTATTCCGAGGTCGTGCGCCAAGAAATCCGGCGTCTTGCGCGGCAGGCGCGAGAGCACGGCGTCGGCCCGCAGTTCGTCGCCGCTCTGAAGGAGATTGATAGACGGTTGCATCTGTACCCGCAATTCGGCCAGCCCCTCCGCGACTTGGAACTGGAACCAGCGCAAACCTGGATCGGGGTCGTTCCTCCGCTGGTAGTCCGCTATGTGCTCGATGAGGAGAGACGCTTGGTAATGGTTGCGGCACTTCCCTTCTTGTTGCTGCCGAAAACGGGCTCTTGAAGTTTCAAGCCGGTGACGGCCCGCATCCAGGCGGCGTTCATTTCGTTTCCTCGATGCCCAGCAGCTCGGCAGCCTCGGCGCGGAAGCGCTTCAGCTCGGCGTTCTCCGGCAAGCCCTTGTCCATCCACTGCACGGCCTTGGCGAACCACATCCGGGCCTTGTCCTTTGCGCCCAGTTGCCAGTGTGCCATGGCGAAGAAAAAACCCTCGAAGGCTTTGTCCGGACTATCGGGGCCGCGGAGGCCGATCGCTGTTTCCAGGTCGGCGATCGCACCCTTCCAGTCCCCGTTCCGGTAACGGGCCGTCCCGAGGGTGACGCGGAACTCTGCTCTGGTCGGTGACAATTCCGCTGCCTTCGCGGCCAGTTCCACGGCACGTGGCGGATTTCGAAACTTGGCATCGGACGCCGTGGACAGCGTCCAGGCCAGGCCGTTCATGGTCCAGAGCGTGACGGGGTGGTCGGGCCCGAGCTTGGCTTTTTGCAGCACCAGGGTCTCCTCATAAAGCTTGAGGGCCTCGGCATATCGGTCGGTAGCGGTGTAGCCGAAGGCAACACTATTCATGCTCGCGAGCGTGTCGGGATGGTCAGGGCCAAGCTTGGCTTTCTGCAGCGCCACGGTTTCCTCGAGGAGATTTAGGCCCTCAGCATCCCGGCCGACAGTGCCGTAGCTGTTGGCCAGGTTGAACATGCTCGTGAGCGTGTAGGGGTGATCGGGGCCGAGCTTGGCTTTTTGGAGCGCCAGCGTCTCCTCGCGGAGCTTGAGAGCGTTAGCGTGCCGGCCGAGCTCGGCGTAGGCGTTGGCTAGGTTGCTCATGCACAAGAGCGTGTCGTGGTGGTCAGGGCCGAGCTTGGCTTTCTCGAGCGCCAGCGTCTCCTCGAGGAGCTTGACGGCGTCAGCGTATCGGCCGAGGCCGGCGTGGCTCCAAGCCAGGTTCATCATGCTTCTGAGCGTGTCTTTATGGTCGGGGCCGAGGGCAGCCTTCCGGCGTGTCAGCGTTTCTTCGTGAAGCTTGACGGCATCAGCGTATCGGCCGAGGTACAGGTAGCTGAGGCCTAGGCCGTTCATGCTCATGAGCATATCGGGGTGGTCGGGGCCGAGACGCGGGATGTAGAGCGTTCTGGCCGCCTCGTATTGCTCGGCGGCGAGACGTGCCTGCCCTAGGAGTCCGTCCGAGAATTAGTCGATATTCCCCTATCGGAGTCCTCTTTCCTTCCTTTTTGCCACTCCGCCAGGGGTTAGATTTCGCTC
>JBGQLF010000438.1:0-7724 GCA_041499985.1 Gemmataceae bacterium | reverse complement strand
CTCACGGCCCGAACTTGCAGAAAACGCGGGGAAAACCGCATGCAGGACTAGCAGATAGGCCTTGGGACGCCCCTTTTTGTGGTAGCGGACTCAATTAGTATGTAAAAATCCTCGTGTTTTCTGCACTGTACAAACGCTTTCAGGCCGTGAGCGCATACGGTGGCGATGGTCATGCTGCTGTTGTTCGCCGGGCATGAAACCACGGTCCATCTGATCGGCAACGGTACGCTGGCGCTGTTGGAACATCCCGACCAGATGGCCAAGCTGCGCAACGACCCGGCGCTCGTCCAACCCGCCCTGGAGGAGTTGCTGCGCTACGCCAGCCCGGTGGAAATGGCGACGTTACGCTACGCGCGCGAGGACGTGACGATCGCGGGTGTGACGATCCCGCGCGGGGAAGCGGTCTTGGCGGTGATCGCCTCCGCCAACCGCGACGAACGACAGTTCGCTGACCCGGATACCCTGGACCTCACGCGCGAGCCGAACAAACACCTGACGTTCGGATTAGGCAATCACTTCTGCCTGGGTGCCGCTCTGGCTCGGCTGGAGGGCCAAATCGCGCTCGCCACCCTGCTGCGCCGTGCGCCGGAGTTGCGGCTGGCGGTGGCGCGGGAGACGTTGCGCTGGCAGCCTGGCCTGGTGTTGCGCGGCTTAGATGCGCTGCCGGTGGCCTTCGGCATGCCTGGGGGCAAACACCTCAGCCAGCATGTTTCCCAAGCGGGAAGCAGCACCGTCCGGGCCGAACTCTAAGGAATGATGTTGGCGCCAACGCCGATTACCATGAACAAGGTACCACGATGTCGGACGCCGCCCTGCTACCATGGCTACGCGGCTTCCTGCCTGTTGAGCCATCCCTCAGTTCCGCATCGGCTTCTCGATCCCCTGGACCTACTTGATCCTGGCCAGGACCTTGCCCAACGGTTCGTCGGGCCTCGGAGCCGCCAGGAGACGCTGCGCCGAACGGTGCTGGAGGTAAAAGGCCAGCACGTCGGTGAAGTAGACCAGGCCTTCCGGCGGCGCGTTCCCAAGCAACAACGAACCATCCGTATAGTCCCGGGTCCCATCGCGGTCTCCCGGAGTCTGATACAGCTGCTCCAGCTCGGCACGACTCTGAACCTTGCCGGTCGCCCTCTCCCAACCGACGAGCACGGCCAAGACCTTGCCCGTCTTCCGCCAGCCGTGCAGACGCTGACGCAATACGCGCTCGATGGCGTCGAGGTGCGCCTCCTGCGCGCCCAGATAGCGATCGGCTTGCACCAGCTGCCAGGCATGCTCCAGCGCCTGATTCAACAGCAGCGTGGTGGAGCGCGGATGCGGGTAACGCCAGCCCCCCAGAGTGTCCTGACTCTCGGCTATGAAATCGGCCACGGCCTGGATAACCGCGCGCAGCTTGGGCTCCTCGGGAGCATGCCGAGCCAACTCGGGCAGGCCGGCCAGGGCGTAGCCCACGATGTAGGGCTTCGCGAACGGGTGTCGGTAGCCCTTCTCATCGTCGTCGATAAAGGGCGGCTGCGTCACGATCGGCTGGCCACCCTGACTGAACAGATTGCCGGCTGACAACTTGCTGCGCAGCTCGCGGAATAAGCGCAGGGCCTGATCCAGATATTCCTTTCGGCCGGTGTATTCATAGAGCCGAATGAAGTCGAGCACATCGCCGATATTCCGACATTCGCCCTGGTCGGTGTGGACGTAGGTAGCAGCGTAACGCACCTGGGCGTCGAGGGCCTCCTGCATGCGCGGGTCACCCGTCTGCTCATAGGCGAGCCAGAAGGTATCGTACCCCTTGGTGCAGAAATGAACCGCGCTGTTGGACCGCCACATGTACGAGCGGTCATTGTCCAGGGGCGTCCGATTCTGGGCAAGGACGTTGTTGTACCGCGTGCCGCCGGTGTTGCCGGGTCCCCACCAGATGGAGAGATCATGGAAGTTGTCGCACCACAGGACGGCGGTCTCGAGCAGCCGGTGGTCCCCGCTCCGATAGCCTTCGAGGAAGAGAGGAGGACCATGATTGAGCCGATTCATGCCAAAGGTGGCTCCGACGGTGCGTCCATCCTCGTAGCCCGTGACGTTGCCCCAGTCATGGCCCAAAGCCCGGCTGCGGACGATGGCCTCCTGGTGATACTGTTGCAGGCGGGCCAACTCGGGATAGCCGGTCAGGTCGGGAAGTGCAGGCAGGCCGTACAGCTCCTGCCAGAGACGCTCCTCGACCACGAAGGGATGGGGCGCTTCGAGTGTCGCGGTCAGGGGAGCCAGGCCCGTCGGTGCGACGACCAACTCGGCCCGGCGCCAGGCTGCCTGCTGCAAGGGCACGTGGTCCTCCCCAGAACAACGCCGGAACTCGTACTGCAAGCCGGTGGAACCGTCCCGCCGAATAACGATGCCGCCACGCTGACTGAAGGGTGCGGCGGGGTGGTACAGGTGCAGCCGGCCATCCTCAAAGACGAAGTCGCAGGCCCGACCTTCGGTGAAGGAATGTGTGGCGAGCTCGAGCACGGGCGTGTCGCGTAGGTCCGGGCGGAGCCGGCAGACCGAGTCACGGGTGTGCACGTCCCAGCCGAACCGTGGAGCATAGCCATCCCCCGTCAGGCCTCGCTGCAAATGGGCCACGACCACGACCTGGCCCAGGCTATCGCTGCGCACCTCGAGGATGCGTGGCCAGTGCGCGTCCGGTAGGTGGATTCGCTTCCAGAGAACATGCGGATTGGCTTCCACGGTTTCCGTGCGCGGTGCCTCGGAAGAGGTGCGCGCCGGGGCAACCAGCCGGGCTGTCAGGGTGGGGCCTTTCGCATAGGCGATCTGCACCGTGTCCGCTTCGAGGCGTACCTCGACCGGCAGCTGGGAAGGCGCTGTCGGAGGCGCCGCTGTGGGCCGAAAGCGGAAAGAAACGGCTCCCCGCGTCGGGAAGGTATAGGGAAAGGTGACCAGCGCACGCCGGGCAGAACGCGGTTGATCCGGGAGGGTCGGGTACCAGGTCAGCACGCGCAGCGCCACCGGGATCTCCCGTTGGCCATCAGCCGCCAACAACGTCTGGCCTTCCGCGACCAGTCCCTTCGGCAGGGGCAGCGCCAGGCGCACCAGCTGCAATCCCGGAGCGGCCGGGGTGACCTTGGCAACGCAGGACGCTGGGGAGGGAGAAGCCGTGGAGGCCGGATTCAGCGCGCTCAGCAGACTCAGCAACGCGAAGGGGGTGAAGCGGGTGGCCAGAGACATGGATACTCCTTGGGATCGTCCGATGCGCCGTGTCCAGCATGATACGCGAGCTCAGAGCTGATGGGAACGCCCTTTCGCACGGGTCCTGTTCCCCTGGGACGAGAAAGCAATGACAGCGAGCGATTCCTGAGGGCTCTCTCTCTCGAAGTAGTGTTTGAAGGAGTGCCGGAGATGTGCGAAGTCTTCGTGTTGGGGACGCTGGGGGATGACTGCCGGAAGGATGTTTGCCCAAACCTGCCTTATCGCCAACAACTTCTCGGAAATGGGCAGCGTTCAGGAAGGTTCAGGGTTCTCCACGGGCCTACCTTGCCCGGGTAGCGCACGCTCCGTAGTCCAGCACTCTGGAACCCGTGCCACCACTGTCTACTGGACTCGGAGGGCCGCATCATGGCAACGAGGATCACCCGGGACATCATCGAGTCCCACCTGCACTGCAAGTACAAGGCGCACCTGAAGCTCGCGCAACAGCAGGGCACGAGGTCGGATTACGAGCTGCTCCTTGCGGCATTGAGAGAGGAGGTAAGGCTCCGGGCAATCGAACAGATCGTCCAGCACCATCAGGGCGTAGAGCGGAACCTCCCTCTCAGCACCGCCACGCTACGGCGCGGGGCAACCATTCTGCTCGATGCCACCTTGGAAGATGACCAGGTCTCCCTCCTTTTCGACGGGCTGAAGCGAGTGGACGGTCCATCGGGGCTTGGAGACTTCCACTACATTCCCCTTCTATTCTTCGAGGAGCGGCGAATCCGCAAAGAACACCGCCTCCTGCTCGACGTGTACGCACTGTATCTCTCTCGGCTGCAAGGGAGAATGCCCAGCAGCGGCATCGTCTGGCACGGGAAGGATTGCCGCGGCACCACGGTGCGCCTGAGCCCGGACCCAGCTAGGACCGAGCGCTTCTTGGAGGAAGTCCGGCAGCTAGCGAATCCGGAGCTAGTCCCGAGACTGGTTCTCAACGACCACTGTTCGATCTGTGAGTTCCGCGAGCGGTGCCAGCGCCAGGCGGTCCAGGAGGACAACATCAGCCTCCTGCGCGGGATGAAGCAGAAGGAGATCAAGGCCTACGCCCGCAAGGGCATCCTCACGGTCACGCAGCTTGCCCACACCTTCCGACCCCGGCGCAAGGGCAAAAGGGCTCCGCCGCGCCCCAACCGCCACTCGCACGCGCTGCAAGCCCTCGCAATCCGCGACAAAAAGGTCTATGTGTTAGGGACTCCGCAACTACCGACCAGCACGGTGCGCATCTACCTCGACGTCGAGGGCAACCCCGACGAGGGGTTTGACTACCTTGTCGGCCTGATCATCGTCGCGGGGGACAAGGAGGAGCGCCACTCGTTCTGGGCAGATACCAGGGAGCAAGAGGGCCAAATCTTCGAGCAATTCCTGGCCGTCGTCGGCCTATATGAGGACTGCTTGGTCTACTGCTACGGCAGTTACGAACGGGCCTTCCTGAAGCGGATGCGGAAGCGGGCCAAAAGGAAGAAGCTCGTGGACCGGGTACTCAAGTCGCTGGTCAACATGCTGTCCGTCATCTACGCGCACATCTACTTCCCAGCCTACTCGAACGGCCTCAAGGACGTAGGGGCATGCCTGGGCTGCTCGTGGAGCGATGCGGACGCTTCCGGGGTGCAGAGCCTCGTCTGGCGCTCGCGGTGGGAGAGGACGCGCGATGAGTTGTGGAGGCAGAAGCTGACGACGTACAACCTGGAAGACTGCGCGGCCTTGCAACGAGTGACCGAGTTCATCTACGCCGCCAGCGCTGCCGTTGATCCGGCGGCCGGATCCCAATCGGGTGCCGCGTGCAGCCCACCCGTCGCCTCAGTGCAGGATCTTGACAGACTGAGTAACGAGCGCACATGGGGGCCGGTCCGGTTCTTCCACGCCGACTTCGACTACATCAATGGCTGTGCGTACTTCGACTACCAGCGACAGCGGGTGTTCGTCCGCACGAGCAAGACGCTAAAGAAGAATCGGAGGCGGCAGGCTGCATACCGGAACCGCAAGGTGAGGGTCAGTCAGCGCGTCGAGATCACCAGCAACCGATGCCCATCGTGCGGGGGGGCGGAGATCGTTCGATGGGCGAAAGGGAAGAAGGTGACGGGCCAGACGCCGAGTCGCAAGCGAGCATTTGACTTGTTGTTCACATCCGCAGGGATCAAAAGGAGAGTGATTGAGTGTCGGACGCGCGTGCATGAGTGCCTGGGATGCCACGAGATCTTCCTCCCGGAGCGATACCAAAGGCTGGCTAAGCACTTCCACGGCCTGATGAGCTGGGCCATGTTCGAGCACATCGCCCACCGCATCAGCTACGGCATCTTGGCGGAGACGCTCAAGGAATGCTTCGGCTTAACGGCATCCCGCTCAGAGCTGCACATGTGCAAGTCAATAATGGCATGGTACTACCGAGCGGGCTACAGGCGGCTGCTGCAAAAGATCCTCTCAAGCCCAGTCCTGCACATTGACGAGACGGAGGTAAACCTGCGGACCGGCAAGGGCTACGTCTGGGTATTCACGACCCTCGAAGAGGTCCTCTTCCTGTACCGGCCGACGCGCGAGGGCGACTTCCTCAAGAAGCTGCTCAAGGACTTTCACGGCGTGCTGATCTCTGACTTCTACGCAGCCTACGACACCATCGACTGCCCCCAGCAGAAGTGTCTCATTCACCTCATGCGTGACATGAACCAAGACCTGCTGAACAATCCCTTCGACGAGGAACTGAAATCGGTCACCGGGCCGTTCGGGGTGCTCCTGCGTGAGATCGTCACGACGATTGACCAGCACGGCCTGAAGCGGTGCCATCTTAAGAAGCACGACCATGGCGTGGCCCAGTTCCTTCAGTCGCTCGCGGCGCAACCCTTCCGCTCGGAGGCCGCCGAGGCGCTGCGCCAGCGGCTGCTGAAGTACCGGGAGAAGCTGTTTACCTTCACCAAGTTTGACGGGGTGCCCTGGAACAACAACAATGCCGAGAACGCCATCAAGATGTTCGCCTACTACCGCGAAGACACTGTAGGGGTCATGAAGGAGGCTGGCCTGAAGGACTACCTCGTGTTACTCAGCCTTTGTCACACCTGCCGCTACCGGGGCATCAGCTTCTTGAAGTTCCTGCTCTCGCGAGAGCGCGACGTGGACACGTTTTGCGACCGACGGCATGCGAGACGGCAGCGCCCCGTGATCGAACTTTACCCCAAGGGCTTCCGGCTCCCGCGCTTTGCCCGCCCACGGACCAAGGAGGCAGCGAAGTCTGACGAACCTGCCGAACAGATCGTCGAGGAGAAAGGTTGATAGAGCGTCTCATCCCAACGCGCCTCGTGAACGGCCACGGACTGGGAAGTGTCCCGAAATACTGGCGCCCGAGTGATTGGGACCGTGGATGTGATGTTCACGCAAAGCGGCCATATCGCTAACAATCGGCTCGGAGCGTGACTGAAATCGTCGCAGCCCGCTCTACCTCTCGCCGCTTTGCAAGCCGATCCAATTCCGCGTCCGCCCTGCCACTCCGCCTATCCAACTCATTCTAACTATACAATATATCAGATGGAACAGAATATGCTTTATGTTCCGTCCTCTTACACCATAGCCTATAGGATAGACACGCCATGCCCGACCAGACCCCTGAATTCCCGGTGCCGATGGTTGTAATCTGCAGCGCTATGTGGCACTTTTTCTGCAACGCTATTTGTCACCCTGTTGCCCGCTGCCGCGCCGCCTGAGGGAGACCGTGAACCGTGCCTGATGAATCGCCATCCAGCGCCCTTACCGAAGCCCAACGCAGCCTTGCCCTGGCGCGCTTTCAACTGGTGCGTCCTTTTTTGGAGGAGGAAGTTCCTCTCGTGCGCCTTGCCGACGAGAACGGCCTCAAGCCGCCCGAGAGAGTCTGGTCATTGGTACGGTTCAGTAGTACAGATGGTGACAAATAACGTTGCAGAAAAAGTGCCAAATAGCGATGCAAGTTACAGCTTGTTACTTTCAAAGAATTTTGGCACCATTTTTTGATTCAATTGTGGCATTGTGGCACTGTTAAGGAGACCGCAGCCATGGCCGACGACGCGCCCCCTCCCCTGCTCCCCGTCCCCGTGGTGACCCCGACGGCCGCCGTGCCGCGGCCGCGCACGCCCTTGGTCGCGGAAGACAGCCCGTTTCTGGCGGAGGACCAACCGGTTGCCACCAAGGTCGAAGCATTCCTGGCCCAGGCGTTGGCCGCCTCGGCGGACCGGGAGAGTGCCGCCCATGCGCTGGTGCCGTGGCTGTGCGACGTGCTCCAGTCCAAGCACTCCTTCAAAGCCTACGGCCGCGACCTGGTCGATTTCGTCCGGCACATGGAGGCGCAGGGCATCGATCCGCTGAAGGTGACGGCCGACCATGTGAAGCTGTACAAGCGGGCCCAGCTCGAAGCGGGGCTGTCGAAAGCAACCGTGGCCCGCCGGCTGTCGGTGATCCGGGGCACGTACAAGCAGCTCGCGGCCAAGGGGTTGGTGGACTGGGAGACGACCCAGGACATTGCCGCCATCGGGGCG
>JBGQLF010000437.1:0-7733 GCA_041499985.1 Gemmataceae bacterium | reverse complement strand
CTGGAGATTCCGCTCGTGGAAGGGCACAATACGGCGCTCGTCGATCTGTTTGATCTGCTGCACGCCCGCAAAGTGCTGGGACTGTTTGGCGCTGCCTATGGGCGTCTGTCCGAGAACCTGGCTCAATGGACACCGGAGCAGCAGCGCTTCCTGGATCAGGCGGTCGCGGAGCTGGCGCAGGAGGGCAAGATCATCTCGGTGCGTCTGAGCCTGTTTGCGGACATGGTGAAAAGCAAGCCGTGGACGCCGGCCACGCTGAAGGAGGTCGGCGGCGCTGAGGGCGTGCGCGTCGCCTTCCTGGAAGAGAAGTTCGGCGCCGCTACGGCGCTGCCCGCCTATCGCCTGCATCAGAAAGCGGCGCGGGGCGTCCTTCAGGCGCTGCTGCCCGAGCAGGGCAGCGACATCAAGGGCCACATGCGCTCGTATGGGGAGCTGCTAGTTGCCTCCGGCTATGCGGCGCAACCCCAGGCGTTCGAGGCCTTGTTGCGAATTCTCGATGCCGAGCTGCGTCTGGTGACGCCGACGGCTCCCGAGGGGCTGGAGAAGGAGCCGGCTGACACGCCAGCCGACGCTCGCTATTACCAACTGACGCATGACTACCTGGTGCCGGCGCTGCGGCAGTGGCTGACGCGCAAGCAGCGCGAGACGGTGCGTGGCCGAGCCGAGCTGCGCCTGGCCGAGCGGACCGCGCAATGGCAGGCCAAGCCGGAGAACCGTCACTTGCCCGCCTGGTGGGAGTGGGCCAACATCCGCCTGTTCAACCGCAAACGCGATTGGACGCCGCCGCAGCGCCAGATGATGCGCCGAGCTGGCCGCTATCACGGCTGGCATGGCCTGGCCTTGACAGCGTTGCTGGCCGTGGCGACCGTCGCCATCGTTGAGATCCGCCATCAGGTCCAGGAGGAAAACCGTAAGACGCATGCGACCGGCCTAGTCCGGAGCCTCCTCGGCGCCAACATCGTTCAAGTACCGGGATTCATCCAGGACATGGAGGCGTACCGAGCGTGGGCCGATCCGCTGCTCAGGGAAGAAAATGAAAAGGCAGCGAACCTGTCGCCCGAGAAACTCCACATCAGTCTGGCCCTCTTGCCCGTCGATTCCGCACAGCATTCCTATGTGTACCAGCGGCTTCTCGGCGCCGCACCGCACGAAGTGGCGGTCCTGCGCGACGCCCTGACGCCCCATAAGGCTCAGCTGCTGGACCTGCTCTGGACGACGGTGGAACAGCCCCCCAAGGGCCAGGAGTCGCAACGCCTCCGGGCCGCGGCGGCCTTGGCCCTGTATGACCCGGAGAGTCCGCGCTGGGCCAAGGTCCAGAAGCCTGTGGCCAACGATCTGGTGGGCGTGCCGGCGGTGTATCTGGGCAGTTGGCTCGAGTCGTTTCGTCCTGTGCGCGGCCACTTGCTGGCTCCTTTGAAGGTCGTTTTTAGGGATAGAAAACGGTCGGAAACCGAGCGCTCGCTAGCCGCCGATCTCCTCGCCGAGTACGCCGCGGATCAACCGGCAGAACTGGCCGAGCTGCTCAAGGACGCGAACGACCAGCAGTATGCCAAGCTCTGGCCGAAGCTGCTGCCGAAGCGGGAACAGGTCCTCGCCCCGCTGCTTCAGGGGCTGACCAAGACGCTGGAGGAACCCATGTGGCAGGATCCGCCGCTGGATCCCACCTGGGGTGTTGCCGATGATGCCCTCCAGCGGCGGCTCACCGCGGCCCAGGGACTCCTGGCGGAGCGCTTCGCGCTGTGCCAGACGCTGCCGCTGGACCAGTTCGCCAGCGTCGCCGAAGGCCTGCGCCGTTTCGGCTATCGGCCGATCCAGTTCCGTCCCTACGCCGTTGGCAAGACCGTCCAGGTGGCTGCCGTTTGGACGCGCGACGGGGGCGAGTGGCAGTACGTCGCGGGCTTCTCGGCGGAGCAACTCCGCCAAGAGGATGCTGCGAAGCGCCAGCAAGGCTATGTGGCGCTCGATGTGGCCGGCTATGCCGCGGTGGCGGCAGGCGGCGAACCGGAAGAACGCTACGCGGCCCTCTGGACCAAGGCTGATGAGAACGTTGAGGTCCAACTGTACGTCGCGGAACCCGAGGGGGCCAAGTTCCAAGTGATCATGGAGCCACTCCAAAAGGCACGCTGGCAACCACGGACGCAGATGCAGCTACGGGTGGCCGGCCAGGTACGGCATAGCGGCATCTGGTGCAAGCCGGCGGAGACGGGCGAAGTCCTGAAACCCGTAGCAGCGGTGGACGAGGGGACCTATGAGCGCCGGCTCACACCGAGCAACTTGCAGATGGACGTACGGCTGGCGGCGAATCCGGGGCCGTTGCTGTGGGTCCAGCTCGCCTTCCTGGCCGGGTTGAGTGCCGCGCCGGAGGGCAGCTGGTCCATCGCGCCCTGGTTCCTGTTCCATCTCGCCTCGTTGGACGTTCCGATGCGGCCCGTCGACTACTCGGCCGTCTGGCAGGTGAGCGCCGAGTTGGTCTCCGAGGAAGTCCACGGTCTGGACCTGGCGAAGCACCTGGCGCGGTGCCGAGAGTTGGCGGGTGAAGGCTATCGGCCCGTGTCGCTGGCGGTGCAGGAGTTGGGGCCGGGCCAGCCGCTGGCTACGGCGTCCGTATGGCACCGGCCCGTGGTGTCCGAATTGGCCCAGGATACCCTGGCCCTGCGGCAGGCGCAGGCGGCTGTGGCCTTGCTCCAGCTTGGCCAAGAGGAGGCTGTCTGGCCCCTGCTACGGCACAGCCCCGACCCGCGCGTGCGCACCTATTTGATCCATCGTCTCAGCCCGCTGGGGACCAATCCGGGGGCGTTACTGCGGCGGCTGAAGGAAGAACAGGTCGTGACGATCCGGCTGGCCTTGCTCCTGTGCCTGGGCGAGTTCAGTAAGGACAAGCTGCTGGTGTCGGAGCGGCAGGCGCTGGTCCCGGCACTGCGGCGGACCTATGGCGACGATCCGGATCCCGGCATCCACGGGGCAGTGGAGTGGCTGCTGCGCGGCTGGGGCTACGCCGCGGACCTGGCCGAGATCGACCAGAAGCTGATTTCCCAAGGGGCGCCCGAAGGGCGGGGCTGGTATGTCAACGGCCAGGGACAAACGCTGGTAGTCATCCCTGGTCCAGTGGAGTTCTGGATGGGCTCTCCGGCCCAAGAGCCAGGCCGCAATGTCAGCAACGAGCCGCGGCACCGCAAGCGCATCGACCGGTCCTTCGCCATCGCCAGCAAGGAAGTCACCGTGGAGCAGTTCTTGCGTTACAAGAAGGACGAGTATCAATACAACAGGCAATACAGTCCCAAGTCTGACGGGCCGATGATCAATGTGACCTGGTACGAGGCAGCTGCTTACTGCAATTGGCTGAGTGAGAAGGAAAGTATCCCGAGAGCAGAGTGGTGTTACCCGGAGAAGGTCGAACCCGGGATGGTGATGCTACCGGAGTACCTGAGCAAGCGGGGCTATCGCTTGCCGACGGAGGCGGAATGGGAGTACGCCTGCCGGGCGGGAGCCGACACGATGCGGGCCTATGGGGTCGGGGAGGACAGCTTGCTCGAGAAGTATGGTTGGTTCCACGACAATGCCCGGGGACATGCCCGGCCGGTGGGGCAGCTCAAGCCCAATGATCTGGGCCTATTCGACATGTATGGCAATGTCTACGAGTGGTGTCAGGATCCAAGCTTGCCCTACCGCTGGTCTGCCCCTGGGGAAGCATTTGAAGATAAAGAAGATATGTTACAGATTGATAATAACACGAGGCGTTTGTTGCGTGGCGGTTCGTTCCTCCAACCGGCGTCGATCGTGCGTTCGGCGTACCGCAACATGCTCCCGCCGTCCAGCAGCACGGATGGGGCGGGTTTCCGCCTAGCGAGGACTTACCCTTAAACGACCAGGTCATCGCCGGCTTGGACTACGACCCCTCGCGCAGCTTCCGTGCCTTCTTGAAAACGATGACGAATCATGCTTTGAGCATGGGTCGGGCGTCTTGATGGACGCTGTCACGGTGTGCTAGTCCTGAGCTGGCCTCTACACCCCCGAGGGATAGGTCTCCGGCACCTCGCCTTCTTGGCGGGCATGCACCTCGTGGAGTGGGTGGAGCGCTTGGGTTGTGTCCAGGTAGAGGAAGGAATCGTAGCGGCGCGGCAGCACCGTCGGCACGTAGTTGCCGATAGGATCATAGTGGGGGCGGTACACCACGCCGATCGCACGGTGCCCCCGCGGCTGGAGAAGCGCGCGCCTCAGGTCGGCGGTGGCCAACAGGAGCAGCTTGTCATCCGCCCCAGCCCGGTGCAGAACTTCCTCCCAACTCCCCTCACGGGCGGGCGGCATGCGCAGGCGCTCCATCGGTGCTTCCCACTGTCGGCCGGCGATGACGCTGCCCTGGTACAACCGAAGCCGACCAGGCGCACGCCTTCCTCGCCATGACGTTCGCGGACGAGCTGGCCGAGGTTGATTTCGCCCTGCTCGGCCATGTCGGTGAAGCGGGCGTCGCCAATATGCGTGTTGTGCTCCCAGACAATCGCCCGGGCCCGCGGCCCGTGGTGGTGCATCAGCCGCTCCAGCGTTTCGGTCATGTGGCGGTCCCGGATGTTCCAGGAGTCCGGACCGCCGCGCACCATCGCCCGGTAGTAGGCCTCGGCGTTCTTCAGCACCAGAGCATTCTGCTCGATGGCGAAGCGGTCCTCCCGGCCGTCCGCGCGGTACTCGGTGGCTCGGCGCCGCAACTCTTGCAGCAGGGCAACGACCTCGTCCTCGCAGGAATGGGCGACGAACCGCGTCGCCCGGGCGTACTCCTGCACGTACGCGACTTGAGTTCCTGCATGGCATCGAGCACTTCCGCACTCCGCGGATAGGTCAGCCAATCCAGTACGGTCCCCGTGGCGCGGCGCAAAGCCAATCGCTCGACGAGCGCCGCATACCTGCCGCCGGCCAGGCCATCCGCCACCACAGCCGCCCCTTGGGCCGCATGTTTTACCCAGGCGCCGGCCAAGGGCTCCAGCTGAGTCACCTTCGCCAAGCGCGTGAGGTCCGCTGCCGCGCAGGCTGTCAGATCCGCCTCGGTCTCCAGGAGCCGGCCGGCCAGCACGACGTGTTGAAACGGCGTTACCGCCTGAAGGCCGGCCACCGCTTTCAGAAGGGATTCCCGAAAGAGTTGGCGTGCCTCCGCGGCGTCGGGTTGGGAGAGAACGCCTCCCGTGAACAGGTCTTGCTTGGCCAGCGGGGACATCAGATACGCCACCTCGCCGTCCCAGGCGCCGCCGCTGCGCCAACCCAGCGGACCGCCGGTGCCACCGATCCCATCCACAATCTGACCATGCTGCACCACCAGACACGCCGTGAACGCACTGCCGAGTTCTACCAGGCAAAAGGTGCACTGCTCGTAATCGGTTGATTCTCCGGCAATCAGCTGAGCCAGAGCGAGCGCAGCGACACAGAGCTTGTCGGGAGTGCCCAGGTCGATCCGATTGCGTTTGCGGTGATTGGGTACGGTGGGCAAATGCAGGACGCCTGGCAAGAAGATGACGGGCAGCGATGAAGTCCGCAAGAGCCGGACCAGCGCAGAGAAGCCCAGGACGCCTTGCCCCCGGCCCTGTTCGTCTGGGCGAATCAGGGTCAAGAGAGTTTGCTCGAAGTCGGTGCATTCCACCGCGCGCCGCAACGGCAACCCGTAGCCTGAGGGGCCGGCAATGAGCGCGAAGGGGCCTTGCTCCTCGAGCCAATGCAGCGGCAGGGCTGGATCCGCGCGCAGCTCCTCAGGGCCAAAGCGGCGCTGGCTGCCGACAACACCGTCTTCCAGGACCAGCAGGTCCAGGCTGCTCGTGCCAGGATCAGCACCTGCGACGCGAAGCATGAGGTACGGGCGTTTGGGAACGAGAAATCGCTGATCAAATCCCTTGAGCGAGCGCGTACACTTCCTCGGCATCGAGGATCTGGTCATTCCTCTCGAACAGCCGGGCGATCGCTGCCTTGTGAATCTTCATTTTCGTCTCGCCCACGCCGATCGCCCCGTAGCAGAGGACGCCCTCGCGGGAAGCCGCCTTATCGCTCACCTCGACGCCCTCGATGCCGAGCGGCGGTACGGCATTGAGATCAATCGCCACCCGTAGCTCCCCGGTAGCGGTGCGGACGGCGCGCGGCAAGAGCACAATCCCCGCGGCGCCGGCGGCCACGACGAGGGCGCAGCCGGCCAGCGCTGCCCGGACCTCCTCGGCGCTCGATGGAGCGACCGGTTGCAAACGCGCCCCCGGGACCGTGTGCACAATTGCCTCGCACACCCTGGCGGCACGGTCTCGCTGGCGTGAGCCGACGCGTACTGTTGCGCCTTCGCGCGCCAACAAGCGTGCGACCCGTTGGCCGACTGGTCCGGTGCCCGCAAGAACCAAAGCGGTCGAGGTGCGCAGCTCCAGGTGCCGGGCGGCGGCTCGCACCGCCGCCGCCGCCGTGGTGTTGGCCCCGTTCGCGTCCAGCAATACCGAGACGCGTAGTCCAAATTGCGGCAACAAATGGCGACGGACCTCCTCGAGGAGGCGCTCGCCGACCGCGACATCGGTGCCTCCGATGAAAAGGGCCGTGCGCTTGAGATCCTTGGGGCCGCGGGTGAAGATCGCCCCGTGCACGAGGTCGCGCACCTGCTCGAGCTTGATTCCGCCGTAGCTGAAAACCTCGTCGGCGCCCGCGTCGATGGCCACGACCCGGTCAAAGACACTCGGCTGTGGATCGCTATCCAGCTGGATCAAGATGGTGCGTTTGTCCATGACGGCAATCCCTTGCGAGGCGTGATCCGTGGTCCCGGCTGGTCGTGCCGGCCACGGATCACGAGCAGGGGTTCATTTGTAGAACGGATGCTTGGCGGTGTCCTTCTTGGCCAGGACGTCCTCGATCTTCGGTTCGCCGCGCATGGCCCGCTGGATCGAGAGCTTGGTCGCCTCGTAATTGTACTGGTAGATGCGGGTGTCGTCCTTGGCGTCCCAGTGGATGAACACACCTGCGACAATCACCAGGTTTTCCACCTGGTCCCGGGGAATCACGCCCGCCGCGACACTATCGGCAACCGCCTTGGCGACCGCTTTCTGCGCGGGGCCGAACATCTGCAACGCCTGGCCGGCGCCCTTGATGGTCACTTTGGTGATGAGCACGGTAACCGGTTTGCAGATCAGGTTCGGTTCCAGAACAGCCAGCAGGTTGGAGTGACCCTGTTTCTGGTCCGACAGCGCGTTGGCAAAGGCGGTGCCCACCGGACCATCCTTGTTGCCGATCAACAGATCAATGTGTGCCACCTCATTGCCTTCGCCGACCAGTGCTTCTCCGATGTACATGGACATGGCAAGTTCTCCTTTCGCGTTGCGGGAACAGCATCCAGGCGACGGCAAGGAATATAGCAACGATGGGGACGAAGACCAAAGCAAAAACAGAAACTACGTTCGGACACACAGTTCAGTCTGAGAAGATTTGTTTGAACAGACCAGATAAACTGACCTCATTGCGGCAAGTTGCCGATGAACCGAAGGGCACATTGGTGCGCCCTGCGGTTGCATTTCCTGCTGCTGGCGGTATAGTCGCTCTGTTTTGCCTGCCCAGGGATGTCCTCCGTCTTGGAGGCGGGGCCAGGAGAGTTCGAAGCGGGCAAGGATGCGCCAATGATGTTGCAGGTCCACGATCCTCTGCCAATCGGCCAGGCGGCAGAACGGCTGGATTACGCACGGCAGATTGTACGCGGCGAAGCGGCCGCGCTGGAGATAGTGGCGCAGCGCCTCGAG
>JBGQLF010000436.1:0-7733 GCA_041499985.1 Gemmataceae bacterium | reverse complement strand
GACAAGTGCGAACGCTTGCACGGCCACAATTACCGCGCTACGGTCGAGATCGAGGGGCCGCTGGACGACAATCACTACGTCTTCGATTTTATCGCCCTCAAGCAGCGCACCAAGGCGATCACAGACCAGCTCGATCATCGCATGCTGCTGGCGACGGGCAATCCGCATATCAGCGTCCAGGAAGGTCCCAAGAGTGTTCACGTTCGTTATCGGGATCGCGAATGGCTCTTTCCGCGCGACGACTGTGTGCTCCTACCGATCGAAAATACGACGGCCGAGCTGCTGGCCCGCTATATCGCGCGTTGTCTCGCGGAAGCCTTGCACCAACACCATCGCTATGAGCCGGACGTGCTGCGGGTGGAAGTCGAGGAAAGCATCGGGCAGTCAGCCTTTTGTGAATGGCGACCAAGTGTTTAGCCGCGAGCCTCGGGCGAGCGCGAAGGTCGCGCTCGCCCGAGTGCTCAGGGCTAAACGATCGAATCCAACTCGGCACGTGTCAAACGACCATCGTGCAGTGCCGAGGCCAGCAACACGCCCTTGGCGCCCGCGCATTGGAGACGGCGTACGTCATCGCTATCCCGGACTCCGCCGCCGGCGACCACTTCGACCTGCGGATAGGCCGTCGCCAGGCGGGCGACGAGATCCTCCGTACCGGTTCCGCTCGCGGTGCCAACCTGGGCGAGATCCAGAACAATCAGCCGGCGCACGCCGGCCGCGAGGACGTGGGCCGCGATCGACCAGGCATCGCCATCGCTCCAGGCAGCTCGCTTGCCGAGCGGTTCGCCGTCTCGGAGGTCCAGGGAAAAAACGATTCGGTCTCCTTGGAATTGCCGGCACAAATCCATCAGTGCCACCGGGCCGGCGATCGTCTCTAAACCAACGACGATCCCCTCGGTTCCGACAGCGGCCAAAGGCGCGGCATCCGCGGCATCCCGGATGCCGGCATCAATCCAGAGACGGAACGCTTCGCGGTGCAGGGCCTCATAGAGGCACAAGGCCGGTGGAGCTCCCGCAATCGCATCCAAATCGGCGAGGTAGATCTCGGCCAAGCCGAAATGCTCCCGAAAGGCGCAGGCCACATCCACCGGTAGACAGGACGGGGTTAGTTGACTCACGATCGGCCTGTACCCCTCCCGCCGACCGGCGATGCCACGTACGACATGTCCGCCCTTGAGGTCCAGCACGGGAATTATACGCATGAGTTGTGTCTCCTACTCCCCCAGTTGCAAACCGAGTCGTACGCCCAAGCCGATTAGGCGGGTCCGGACGGCCTGACACGACCCGGCGCTTGTGGTACACTGAGGAAAAGTCTACCAGGTAACTTACTGCCGCAGCGAGACGAGCCATGACCCTCTCGATCGACCTTCCCCCCGAGACAGAACGGAAGCTCCTGGATCGGGCCGCTGCAACCGGCAAGGATGTCGCCACCTTGGTCCGGGAAGCAGTCGAGGAACAGCTCCGCACGCCCCTGCCCACTTTCGCGGAGATCCTGGCCCCGGTCCACGAAGACTTCCGCCAGAGCGGCATGACGGAGGCAGAACTGGACACGCTCCTCGAGGGGACGCTCGTCGAGTCCCGCAAGGAGCGCCGGGAACGCCAGGGCAAAGCCCCATGAACGACCGGGCCGTCTTCGACTGTATGGTCTACCTGCAAGCCGTGGCCAACGAAAGCAGTCCGGCATTCGCCTGCTTCCGATTGGTGGACGAAGGCCGAGTGACGCTGTGCGTAAGCGCCGAAGTGCTGGCCGAAGCCCGGGACGTGCTGACCAGGCCAGCTCTGCAAGTCAAGTTTCCCCGCCTGACACCCGAACGCGTGGAGGCATTCCTCCAGCAGGTCGAGGCCAAGGCAGTGCGGATCGCCGAGGTCTCCCAGGCGTTCTCTTATCCCCGAGACCCGGATGACGAACCCTACCTGAACCTCGCCATCGCGGCTGGCGCAAGGCATCTCGTGAGCCGAGACAAGGACCTCTTGGACTTGATGAACGACACCGATTTCCGCAGTCGCTTCCCCGACTTGACCATCCTCGACCCCGTGGCCTTTCTGCACGAGCTAGCTCGAACAGATTAGCCCGAGCAAGGCCCACATCAGAGCCAGGAAGGGCATGCGGGAGGACCGCGCAGAAGAACCGGTCCGATCCGTGTCCAGGTGAGCAAGGAAGCCGAAAAACTGCTCCGCCCCGATTCTACCAGCTAGGAGGCGTTCCGGGCTCACTCCGGCGCCTCGACCGTCACCGCCATGATCACAGGGGCTGTGTCGTCGGTTCCTTTGACAAACTCGATTTGCTGGATCTTCTCGGCGCGCTGCGGTTGGATGGCAAGGTACCGCATCTGCCTTCCCCGCAAGGCGAAAGCGAGTTGGGAACCCGGGACGTCCACACGGCGGATGTAGTCCGCGAAATGCACGCCGTTCTTCAACGGATGGTCTTCGATCTTGCCGTCCTCGTAGTGCAGCCGCACTATGAGCGAGATCGATCCCTGCTCGCCCGAGGGGTAGCCCCAGCCGCTGACGCCGCTGAGCAGATGAATCGCCTTGGCGGGCGCGTTGCACGGCACACTCACCGAGCGAGGCATCTTCGGCGGTAGTTTGCCCTCGGGACCGTACAGCAAGACCGCATTCGGGACGCGCTCTCCCTGAGGATCGACCAGCTGAAACGGCACGCCCGCGAAGGTCTTCGGCTTCCAATCCTCGAAGATCAAGCGCTCCGCCCGAGCGTCCTCGCTGTTGAACATGCCGCGCGTGCTGACGACGGTGGCGACCTTGTCCAGGGGCAGCGGCAGGTACTTGCCTCGCTGCGTCAGGAATTCCAGGAGATCGGTCAGGTCCTTTGGGTTGAGCTGTTTCTCGAACCCGTCGGGCATCAGTGATTTGGCGGAGGCGATCAGATCCTCGATCTCTTCGCGGAGGACCGTTTTTTTCTTGCCTTCGTTGTCGATGAGCTCGACTGCCGTCCGCGATTCCGATGCCAGCAGGCCGCTGAGGACCATCCCCTTCGTGGTCGTCAGGGTGTAGACGCGGAAGTTGCCCTCCACGCTACGGCTGGGATCAATGATGTCGGTAAGCAGATGCTCTTTCGGATGCACGGCCATACCGGTTAGGTCCGGCCCGATGCGCTCCCCTTCCCCGCTGTGGACATGGCACTTGGCACAGTGCGTCTTGAAGACTGCTTTGCCGGCAGTCGCATCCCCTTGGCGTTTCGTCAGCGGCAGCAGCTCCTCCAGGACTTTTTGGCGGTCCGCGTTCGGTAACGCATTGCCGCGCCGCAGCAGCTCCAACGCCCGGCGCCGCACGCCCAGGTCCGGGTGCTCGGCCAGGACCTGCTTCTGCTCCAGGGAGAGTTCCGCCAGGTGGACGGTCCCCCGATCCGCCTGATTCAGCAAGGTCCGTGTCCATTCCGGCCGGGTGAGCAGCACACCGATGCCGATGCTCCGAGCCGAGGGGGTCAGCACCGGCAACCGTTCGACGATCAGGGTGCCGGCCGCCGCGGTCTCGTTCACTTGCAGGGCACGCAGGATCCCAGCTGCCAGCTCCGGCGGAGTGCGTGGTGTAATCAGATCGAGGAGGGTTTTGACCATGTCCTTGTCGGCAGAGCGGTGTCCAGCCAGCTCCCGTGCGGCCGCAATCCGCTCCTCGACTTGCACAGCCTCATCCTTGATCCGGGCGAGCAGGGAACGCGACACCTCGGCGGCGTAGGCCTCGAACCGCTTGCTGCCCCAGGCGGTGGCCAGCTGCACGAGCAGGCCACGTCGCTCGGGAGGGAGAAGGGCTGCGAGTCTCTCCAGATCCTGCTCGATCCGCTCGCTCAGCTGCGGAGCCTGCCCCGTGGGCCAACCCTTCGCCAGGCCACGAACCACGGCATCGGCAATGCGTGCGTCCGCACCGGTCAGACGTGCGATAAGTGCTCCGATCGAGTCCGCCGGCCCGCCGCGAGCATGGTGCTCGGCGACAATGGTCGATACCGCCAGCAGCTTCTCCGAAGGCGGCTTCGTCGCGGTCAGTGCTTGGAGGAAGGAGTCGCTGTTTTTCGCCGCCGCACAGGTGGCCGCATCGGGAATCCAGCGATCGTTGGCGTTCGCCGGATCACCCAACACTTCGACGATGGCTTCGCCCGCGGCCTGTGCCGGCGGCAGGTCTGCCAGGGCCAGCAGCGCCGCCAGCCGAACCAGCGCGTCCGGGTCCTGAGTTAGACCGGCGTTCAGGACGGCCGTGACGGATGACAGGGTCTTCGGCAGCACCTGCACGGCGTTCCGACGCACACCGGCCGATCGGTGCCTGAGGGCCGCCGTTGCCACGGCAGTCGCCCCGGTGTCGGAGCCGTCGAGAGCACCCAGGCCGTGGATCGTCCAAAGAGCGTGAATGACGCCGACGTTCAGACCGATGGCATCGACATTCGGATCGCGAGCCGCATCCAACAATGCTGGCAACACATCCCGCTGGCCGCGCTCGACCAGTAGACGTTGCGCATGCCGCCGCCAGAACAGGTTGTCGTGCCGCAAGGTCTCCACCAGCTTTTGCGGCGTCGCCCCCGCCAATGAGAACTGCCTGACTCCTTGTTTTGCTTCGTTCCCATCATACAGGATCCGATAGATCCGGCCATTCTTCTTGTCGCGCAGGTCCGTGTCGTAGGCGGCGCCCTTCCCCGTCTTGAAGCCGATTGGTGTGGGGTTATGCTGCACGATATAGTTGTACCAGTCGATGACCCAGACATTGCCATCGGGACCGACTTCCGCCATGATCGGCGCCGTCCACTCATCATCGCTAGCCACGAGGTTGAAAGGATTGTTCGAACGGAAGTGGCTGCCTTCCCGCCTCAGGACAAAGGTGCCGACCAGGTGCCCCGTCGGCTCGGCCACGAAAGCGGTGCGATTCCAGTATTCCTGCGGGTAGTTTCGCGCCGTGTAGAGAGAATGGCCGGCCCCGGCGGTGTAGCCACCGTGTTGATCGACTTGGCGTACTTTGTCCGTGATCGGCTTGAACAGGTGCGTATCCGCGATGGTGTGCAACATCAGCGACGGCGCCCAGCCGCGGACCGCCTCGTAATAGCGGTTGGGGATCGGCATGTACACGCTCGGATTCCGGTTGGCCGTCGATCCGAAGATGATCCCCTCCTCGCTCATGCCCAGGCCCCAGGTATTATTGTCGGTCGAGCGGATGAATTCGAGCTTGGAGCCATCGGACTTGAAGCGGAGAAACCCTTGGCGGAACCGGTGCGTCTCGCTGCCCACGCTCAGCCGGGAATCGTTGTACCCCTGCATCGCCCAGATCCAGTTGTCCAGGCCGTACTGCATATTGCTCGGACCGCCGTGCGTATCACGCATCGTCCAGGTGCCGAAAAGGAGCTCGCGCACGTCGGCCTTGCCGTCGCCGTCGGTGTCCTTGAGGAAGATCGTCTGCCGAGCGTCAAAAGCGACGACGCCGCCGCGGGCAAAGAATAGGCTGGTCGGAATGCTCAGCTTTTCCGCGAAAACGGTGACCTTGTCGGCCCGGCCGTCGCCGTCGGTGTCTTCCAAGATCACGATGCGATCGTGTCCCTCTCCAGGAGACTGGAGTTCATTGGGGTAGTCATAAGTCAAAGCGACCCAGAGCCGGCCCCGCTCGTCCCAGTTCATGCAGATCGGCTTGCCACCGCCGAAGTCCGCCTCGGACGCGAACAGTTGTACGCGAAACCCCTTGGGCACGACCAGGTGCTTCTGCGACTCTTCGGGCGGCAGGGGCACCTGCATTTTGCTGAGCGGCTCGGCCTGGATGCCCCAGGTTCTGCTAGGCGTGTAGTTGGGGATCTTCTTGCCGACATCGATGTACTCGAACGGCTTGACGTCGGTCCGTTGGGGCGTCATCTCGGGAACTGGGAAGGGCAGCTCCGCTCGGAAGTCCGACGCCGTACTGGGGTCGTTTCCTGTGGCCCAGCGGACGCCACGTTCAATCAGGTTCTGGAAGCCGGGGTTGCTCCAGGTGCGCTGATCATGGCCCCAAGCTGTGTAGAAGACGCGGCCCTTGCCCTGCGTCCGCACCCAGGTCCACGGCTCCTTGGTGTTGCCTTCGACCCGGTATTCCAGCACGGTGCGGTCCTTCGGATTGTGCTTGGTATGGACGTAGGTCTCGTCCCAGCTCTCGAAGCCGCCAAAACCCTTCATCACCGGGTGAATCGGCTCGGCGATCGTTGTGCGGAACGTCCCCGTACCATGCCGCTGGAACTGGGCACCGACCAGCTCGATGTATCTCGGCGAGTTGAGGAAGCAGTACGAGGCGCAATGGAGCGGGATGAAGCCTTTGCCGCTCTCGACGAAATCGAGCAGTGCCTTCTCCTGTTCAGGACTGATCTTGGTTGTGTTGGCATAAATGATCAGTCCGTCGTAGGCGTCCAGAACCTTGGGGTCGAGGGCCTCCACCTTGTCCGTGTAGGTGAGGTCGATGCCGCGCTTCGCCAGGACCGGCTGCAACTGGCGGAAGCGTTCGGCCGGCTGGTGGTGGCCCTTGTCGCCGAGAAACAAAACCTTGATTGGCTTGGGTGGATCATTCGCGGCGATTACCGAGAACGAAAACCCCAGGCAGAGAGCAACGACGAGAAAGCGCATCATGAGGAACATCCTACCAATAAGGCAGCGCGGAAGGATCATGGGTGGTCCCTGGACGAAGCAACACACGGTGTGGACCCAGATTACCATCTGTCGTCCCAGGCCGGCAGTCTGTAATCCGAAAAGCGTATTCCGACCTGGTTTTCCGGCGGCTCGGATGCAGCTCACACCAGCACTGTCCGGCCGGATCGGCGGATCTGATCGTCTGATCAGAAGTGGGTCCCGCTGGTCGACGGGCGCGTGTCCCCGAAAATATGAAATTTCGGTTACAAAAGCAATGATCTGGACGAGTAGATGTATCAACGACGAGTCGTCTTTCGGCCTTGTGCATCCTGGCCTGGTAACGGCACTGAGCAGAGCATCCGACTTGGAAAAGGGGGGTTATCGTGCTTGCTGCGGGAAGCACCCGAAAGATCGTCGGCCACCTTCGCGGGCTCCGGCTCGGGCTGCTGATCCTGCTGGCCGGGCTGAGCGGGTGCGGGTCGGGAACAGATGTAGTCCAGTTTTCGCAGGCGGAAAAGAATCTCGGCTTTATTGCGATGGCTTATTCGGACTTCCACTCAAAGCACGGCCGCGGCCCCAAGGACGCCGAGGAGCTTAAGCCGTTCCTGAAGGTGTTTGGAAACGCGGAAGAACTACTGGTCTCGCCGAACGACGGTCAGGCCTTTGTCGTGGTGTGGGGGGCGGACCCAACTCGGGGCGGACCCACTCTGCCCCTGAACCTATTTCCCATCCTTGCCTATGAAAGGAAAGGCAAGGGAGGCAAGCGTGCCATTGGCGATATCCGTGGCCATACCATGCTGATCCCCGAAGAGGATCTCGCGAAACTGACCTTCGTCGGTCAGCACAGGCCGTCGGCCAATTGACCGCATGGTTTCCAGTGTTGTTTTTTGAGTTGTTCTCTTCTTTTCAGGAGTAGGTCTCATGTACTACCCTGCCTCAGGCCGACGTACCGGCTTCACGCTGATCGAGCTTCTGGTCGTGATCGCGATCATCGCTGTCTTGATTGGCCTGCTCTTGCCCGCCGTCCAAAAGGTGCGCGAAGCGGCCAACCGCATGAAGTGCGCCAACAACCTCAAGCAGATGGCGCTGGCCTGCCACACTCACCACGATACGATCGGGATTTTTCCCACGGCCGGGGCGCAGGATTACTATGGGGGG
>JBGQLF010000435.1:0-7739 GCA_041499985.1 Gemmataceae bacterium | reverse complement strand
GCTTCTACGGCTGGTCCGAACCCACCCTGAGCCTCGGCTACTTCCAATCCGCGCACCTGCGCTACGCCGATGCCTGTCTTGCCTCTCTGCCCCATGTGCGCCGGCCATCCGGAGGTGCCATGCTGGTGCACCACCATGAAGTGACCTACGCCTTGGCACTGCCCGCGGGTTCGCCCTGGCAGACCGGCGAACCCTGGCTGCGGCGTATGCACGGAATCCTCGCCGCCGCGCTCCACTCTCTGGGAGTCGCCGCCCGTCTCCAGGGCGCCCCGGAGGAAGAACCCTTCACCGGCATTCTCTGCTTCCAACACTTTACGCCCGGCGACTTACGGCTCGGTCCCGCGAAGATCGCCGGCAGCGCGCAGCGCCGACAACGACGTGCCCTGCTGCAACACGGCGCCATCCTCCTCGCTGCCAGCCCGGCCGCGCCCGTCTTGCCCGGCATCCAGGAGCTGACCGGACGCCGCTTGACGGTGGCGGAAACCTGCGCCCACGTCCAGCATGCTTTTACCGAGCAAACCGGCTGGCTCCTGGTCGAAGCCGAATGGACGGCTGGCGAACGGCAACGCCGCGAGGAGCTGATCACCCACAAGTACACCCAGGACGCCTGGAATCGCAAACGGTAAAGGATGCACGCGAACGTCATTCGTCATTCACCTTGACCTTGCGAGGAGGATCGGTATAGTGCCGCTCCTTCAGCTAGCAAAGCGCATATCCATGAGAGCAGGCGAGTGGAGGGCGGCAGTCGCCTCACCGTCCGGCGCAAGACTGGGAGCATACGCTCCTGGGTTGCCCAGGCGCGAGGCACTCGAAGCGGGGAGGAGCGAGGATGAGACGGAGTTACGCCATCACGGGCCTGGCGGCGCTCGGCGCTGCTCTGGTGGGCTGGGTCGCCCTGGCCGGGGCGCAGCAGACTCTGAGCAAGCTGCCCCCCATTGATCCGCCCTTGGTCGACACCAAGGCCGACATCGGCCCCACGGTGACGCCGCCGCCCCAGCCGATTCCCGCCGGACCGACGGTGGCGCCGCTGCCCTGGCCGCCTTCGACTCCTCCCGCGGGCTCGACGCTTCCTCCTGGGGCCTCGCGCCTGTATGTTCCACCTGCCATGCCGGCCACGCCGGAAGGGGATCCGCTACGTCCCGTGCACGCCACGACCGAGGAGCGCACGCGCGTGGTGCCGGCCACTGCCGAGGAGCGGGCCTCGGAGCTGAGCTCCCCCCTGCTCGACAATCCCATCGGCCGGCAGGAACCGGCAGTCAGCCTGGAGTGGATCGGGCCGAGCTTGGCCCGCGTCGGCCAGCAGACGGACTACACGCTCGCGGTCCGGAATCTCTGTACCATTCCGGTCCAGCAAGTGATGGTTCGTGCCCGGGTACCGAACGGCGTCCTCATTGCGGGGACTCGGCCCAAGGCGTACGTGGAAGGGAATGTACTGATGTGGGAGTTAGGCACGCTTCAGCCCAAGCAGGAAATGAACCTGCAACTGCGGCTGGTACCTGAGACCAAAGGCGACCTCGGCTGCCGAGCCTGGGTGACGTTCACCGGCGCGTCGGCGCTGCAAGTGCGCGTGCGCGAGCCGAAGTTGCAGCTCAAGACGGTCGCTCCGAGCAAAGTGCTGATTGGCGATGCCGCTAGCCTGGTCTTGGCCGTGAGCAACCCCGGCGATGGACCGGTCGAGCAGGTCAAGGTGCATGCGCTGCTCTCCGATGGTCTGGAGCACACCCGTGGTCCGAATGTCGAATTCGACGTCGGCACCTTGGCTCCCGGCGAAACGCGCACGCTTCAGTTGGTAAGCATGACCAAGGCGGGCGGCATGCAGAAATGCGAGGCCGTGGCGGAAGGCGACGGTCTCAAGTCGCAAGATCAGGCCAACATCCACGTCGTGGTGCCGCGGCTCGATGTCGAAGTGATCGACACCAAGCTGCTGCCCGTAGAACACAAGACTCTGTACACGTTGAAAGTCACCAACGCGGCCGATGCCTCGGCGTCGAGCGTCACGGTGAGCGAAGTGCTGCCGGCCGGCTTCCAATTTGGGGCGGCCAGTGACGGCGGCCGACTCGAAGCTACGACGCAAACGGTGTCGTGGTTCCTGGGCGAGATCGGACCTGGCCAGTCCCGCCAGGTCCGGCTCGAGGTGCTCGCCGTGAATCCAGGCGAGTTCAAACACAAGGTATCGGCGGCGGCGTCGCGCTGGACGGTGCGCTGAAAAAAGCCAGTAGTCAGTAGTCAGTAGCAAAGAACGCCCGATGGCTTTCTCTTCGCTATTGACTACTGACTACTGACTACTGACTACTGACTACTGAGGAACTACCTGATTTCCGTTTCGAGGGTCAGGCCGCGGCCCGGAGCAAAGGGGCGGGGGGCAATGATTTCCGCCTTCTTTTCCGCGCTGGGCATCTTGGCCGGAGCATCCTTGGGAGCCGGAATCGGCTCGGCCTTGGGCACGCCCGGTGCCATTGCCGGTGCCGGAGCTGCACTGCCGCAGCTATTGCAGCTGTCGCAGCAATCATCATGATGATGGAACCAGCCACGCAGCTTGGCCTTCAGGCCACAGCCGCTGTCGCAGCTATCGCAGCTGCTGCACGTATTGCAGCTGCCGCTCATATCGCAGCAGTCGTCACGATGGAACCAACCATGCATCTTGGCCCGCCAGTTGCTACCGCAGCTATCGCAAGTGCTGCAGGTGTTGCAAGTGGGAGCGGCGTTGCAGGTGCTGCACGTATCGCAGCATTCATCGCGATGGCACAGGCCACGGAGCCGGCCCATGAGCTTGTGGCTCCACTTCTCTTCACAACACGAATCACAGGCACTCCCACAGCCGCCACAACACGACGCTGCCGGGGCAGCTGCTGGGGCTGGGGCTGGCATCGCATGAGCCGCCGGGGGGGCCGGATCGGCGCCCGCGAGCCAAGCCGACGTTACCAACAAGAAAGCAGCATTCACGATTGAACCTCCCTATGGTCCTGACCTCGGCTCAAGGCCGCGGCCGCTGTAGCCAGCAGCCTTCCGCCACGGAAGGCCAACCAGCCCGCGCCTACTGTCGTTGCTTCGGAACCGGGGAACATTGCCCTGCTTACCGGGGCCTTGTTCACCTGAGCTTCTGCCTTTAGTTTCGGCAACCAACCCCTCTTTCCTTTAACAGCTTTGCCCCAAGTCCTGGGGCTACCGATTCTCTGTAACTTCCGGACTTTTTGATTCACTTTGCCCAAAGCCGCGCTGCGCTAGTCAACATCCTGCTAAACCTGGCTGCAAGGGCCGGCCACCGGATACGGTTGACGGAAAAATCGCTGGGCCTCACAATAGACACCGGCCCAGAAACAAGTTCCGGACCATTCGCGAGGTAACGCGTGCGACATGCTGCCAAAACCTGGCACCTGCTTCCCCACGATCGCAGTGGCATCGAACGCCTCGCCACCACGTTGCGCGTGCCGCCGATCGTGGCGCAGTTGCTCCTCAACCGCGGCCTAGGCGATCCGGCAGCGGCCAAGCGTTTCCTGGAAGCGCCGCTGCCCGGTCTCTATCCGCCAACCCTACTGCCCGGCGTCGAGGAAGCCGCCGATCGTCTGCTTGCTGCGATTCGCGAGGGCCGGCGTCTGTGTGTCTATGGCGATTACGACGTGGACGGCGTCACGGGCACCGTCATCCTCTGGCAAGCCCTACGCCTGCTGGGCACGGCGGCCGACTTCTACGTGCCCAACCGCCTGGAAGAAGGCTATGGCCTCAACTGTGACGCGTTGCAGCAGATTGCCCGCACCGGGTCCTCCGTCGTGGTGACGGTGGACTGTGGCATCGCCAGCCTGGCCGAGGCGGACGAGGCCCGCCGGCTGGGGCTGGAGTTGCTCATCACCGATCATCACGAACCCAAAGCGACCTTGCCCAATGCCGCCGTGCTGGTGCATCCGCGCCTGGGTGACGCCTATCCGTTTCGCGATCTGTCCGGTTCCGGCGTAGCCTTCAAATTAGCGTGGGCACTGCTTCAGCGGGCCAGTGGCGGCTCGCGCGTCACGCCGCCCTTCCGCGACTTCCTCATGGACAGCATGATGCTGGCCATGCTGGGGACCATCGCCGACGTGGTGCCGCTGCACGACGAAAACCGCATCTTCGTCCGCCATGGCCTGGAACGTTTGCAACAGGCACGCCAGGATCACGAGCGGACCCGGCAAGCGCCCTGGCTCGGGCTGCGGGCCTTGCTCACCGTCGCCGATCCGGAAGCGAAAGCCAAGCTCGATGAGGACTATATCCGCTTCCATCTGGCGCCCCGT
Organism: Gemmataceae bacterium; assembly: GCA_041499985.1. Taxonomy (GTDB): domain Bacteria; phylum Planctomycetota; class Planctomycetia; order Gemmatales; family Gemmataceae; genus JBGQLF01. Next base: position 3,477 of record JBGQLF010000435.1, on the reverse strand, counting down.
CTCAACGCCGCCGGTCGTCTCGGCTGTGCTCGGTTGGTGGTCGAGCTGTTGACCACTACCTCGCCGCAGCGCGCGGCCGACCTGGCACGCTATCTGGAGAGCCAGAATGAACAGCGCCGGCAGATCGAACGCCGCATCCTGGCCCAAGCCCGTGAGCTGATCGCCGGCTCGAACCTGGAGCGGATGCCCGCCCTGGTATTGGCCAACCCCGACTGGCACAAGGGCGTCATCGGCATCGTCGCCGGCCGACTGGTGGAGCTGTATGGCCGACCAGTGCTACTCATTGCCTCGCAGGAAGATCCGGCTCAAGGGTCCGGGCGCTCCGTGCCGGGGTTTGCGCTACATGAAGCGCTGCGGGCCTGTGGGGACGGGCTGATCAGCCATGGTGGCCACGCGGCTGCGGTCGGCTTCAAGATTCCGCATGCAGTCCTGGACAGCTTTCGGGAGCGCCTGTGTGCCTACACGGCCGAGTGCTTTCCTTCTGGACCGCCGGCGCCCTGCCTGGTGGTGGATGCCGAGGTTCCGTTCAGCGCACTGACGCCGGGATTGGTGCAGGCACTGGACAAGCTGAAACCGTACGGCGCAGGCAATTCCGGGCTCAACGGGGCGGGCGCCCTGCAAAATCCGCCGCCGTTGTTCCTGGCCGGCGGCCTGCAAGTGGTCGGCGCACCGCGCCGCATGGGCAAGGGCGAACTGCACATGAGTTTTCAGCTGCGCCAGCAGGGTACGACACTGCGGGCCGTCGCTTTCAGCATGGCTGAGCGCAGCGATGAGCTCATGTCGGCCGCCGGCCAGTGCTGTCTGCTGTTCAGGCCTCGCATCAATGATTGGCAAGGGTATCGCCGTGTCGAGTTGGAGGTAGTGGACTTCCAGGCCGGGCCGCAAGCACGCCTGGGATGAGCGCCCAGGTCCGCTTGCATCTTCGGCCGGATGCATTACCTTAAATGAATACCATCTCTTGGCTTTCCAGGTTCTTAGGGAGCTCGACCATGGCCAAGACACTCGAAGCACTCTTCCACTACCTGGATGGTCTCCGCGCGGGCGCTCTGCTGGCGGAGTTGTTGGTTCACGTCGAGGCACTGGAGATCGACTGCGAGGACGTCGCCCAGTTCATCCGCTTCTCGGACCGGAACTACCTGCGCAACTTGGTGCGGGCCGGTCCGTGGTATCATGCCTGGGTGCTGTGCTGGAAAAACGGACAGCGCTCGCCGATCCACGATCACACCGGCTCCTGTTGCGCCGTGCGCGTGCTGCGTGGCACACTGACCGAAACGCTGTTTGAGTTTGCGCCCAACGGCCATGTGAAGGCTATGTTTTCGCGCGATTTTTCCGCCGGCAGCGTCATTGCCAGCGAAGACTCGGACATGCACCAGGTATCGAATCTCCAGGCGGGATCGGCGGACCTGGTCACGCTGCACGTGTACTCGCCGCCCCTGCTGCGTATGGGAACCTATTCGCTGACCGATCTGTCGCGTGGCGAAGAACGCTGGCTGGTGGAATTCAGCGATGCGGCCGGAATCTGAAGATAGTCAGTAGTCAGTAGTCAGTAGTCAGTAGTTGGTGGCTCGGTGCTTTCTGCTACTGACTACTGACTACTGACTACTGACTGGAGGGAACGATGACCGAAAAGCGCAAAGTCGTGACCGCGACGCCGGAGAACAGTGAGACGCCGCTGGAGAGCGTGCGCAGCTGGGTCACTCCCAACCGCTTGTTTTTCGTCCGCAATCACTTCGAGATGCCAGCGCTCGAGCTGGCCCAGTATCGCCTGCGCGTGGAAGGCTGTGTGGCGCACTCGACTACCTGGACCTGGGACGAGTTGACAGCGCTGCCGGAACGGACCGTGTTCGCCACAGTGGAGTGCGCCGGCAACGGCCGTTCCTTCTTGCAGACGCGGGTTCCCGGAGTGCAATGGGGCGCCGGTGCCATTGGCCATGCGGAATGGACCGGAGTACCACTGCGGCTGTTGCTGGAACGCGCGCAGATTCACTCTCGGTCCGTTGAAGTGCTCTTTGAGGGATGGGATCAGGGCACCGAGGCGGATCACCCCGAGCCGATGTATTTCGCGCGCAGCTTGCCGCTGGCCAAGGCCCTCGATCCGGACACGCTGCTGGCGTTTCGCATGAATGGCGAGCTGCTGGAACCTATCCACGGTTTTCCCGTGCGGCTCTTTGTGCCTGGCTGGTATGGCGTGGCTTCGGTGAAATGGCTGCGGCGGATCGAAGTCCTGGATCGGCCGTTTCAGGGATACTACCAGACCACCAAGTACACCGTGCAACGGCCCACCCGCGACGGCCAGGAAACGGTGATTGTGGGACCGATGGCGGTGAAATCGGAGATCATTCGTCCGCTGGCCGGCGCCACCCTGGGCCTGGGCACGAATCGGCTGTTTGGCGTGGCCTGGGCCGGGGAGGAAGCGATCGCCGGTGTCGCGGTGAGCACGGATGGCGGCCGTACCTGGAACCCGGCTGAGCTGATTGGTCCGCGGGCGTCTTATTCCTGGACGCTGTGGGAGTATCTCTGGGAAGTTGCGGAGCCGGGTGAGTATACTTTGATGGCACGGGCGACCTCTGCCAGTGGCCAGATGCAGCCGGTGCAGCACGATCCGCTCAACGGCGGCTACCTGATCCATCACGTGCGGCCAGTGCCGGTGCGGATCGAAAGTGCGCGGCGCAGCCAGGCCTACCACGCCGACGCGGACACGCTGCTCTATGACATGAACGCTTACGCCGAGGAAAACAGCCGCGTCCGGCTGGATGTCGAAATGGAGTTTAGCGGCGGCGAAGGGATTTGAACGCCCATAAGGAAATCCGAAACCAATCCAAACTCCGAATTCTCAATTTCCCCAATGCCCAGAGATCCGATTGGGTTTAGGTTTTCTTCTTTGCTTGTTGGAATTGGTTTCGGATTTCGCGTTTCGCCTTTCGGATGTCCTCATTCGTTCTGAGTTCGCCAACGGAGGTCGGCAGTCAAGGCGAACAGGACGTCGCGTGCCGCCTCCAACGCGAGGTCCCGTGCGATGGGTGCTTCCGTGTCCGAGACCAGACTGCTGGAGACCACGTTCGCATTCGGAAAAGTCCCGCCTCCAGGATTAAAATAATAAGTAAACCGATCCGCGGGCGTGATCGCCGACGTACCGTAGTGAGTTGTCACGGTGATATCCACGGTATACGGAAACGGAATCTGCGCGCCTGCGGTACTCAGGAAGGCGGGGGCCACGGCGGTGATCGAGGTCGCGGAAGTGACCATGAACGAGGTAGCCGGCGTGCCCCCGAAGAAGACCGCCGTCACATTGATGAAGTTGGTCCCGGTGATCGTCACCTGGGTGCCGCCGCTCATGGAACCAGAGGCCGGACTCACCGTCGTCACTGTCGGCGGGGCCACGTAGGTGAACTGATCGGCCGGTGAGGTCGCCGAAGTCCCCGCTGGCACGGTCACGGTCACATCGACCGTGCCCGCAGCCTCCGCCGGAGCCGTGGC
>JBGQLF010000434.1:0-7743 GCA_041499985.1 Gemmataceae bacterium | reverse complement strand
TGCAACCAGCCGCGGAGCAGCTCGGAGCGAAAAAGCGGTCCGATCCAGTAAGTGCGGATCGGCTGCGGGAGGCCACGGAGCAACGGGAACAGCGGGGCGCCCAGCCAGAGCAGCGGGGGAGCAACCATCATGAGCAGCAGGTGCTGCACCATGTGGACTTGGAGGAGCAGGGCTGCGAACGGCTCAATCGGGGAGTCCAGGGCCAGGAAGAGTGACGCCAGCCCGCCGAGAAAAGCGGCGCGCTGGCCGCCATGCCAGCGCGGCGCATCGCGGCGGCGCAGGAGGGAGTGACCACGGAGGTAAATCCCCGCGGTCACAGCTAGGGCAACGAAGAGCCCGGGGTCGAACGGCCAGGAGCGCAGAAAGGCGTCGAGCGTCGGGCTCATGGCTCCTACTTTTGCGCTGTCAGGTTCGCGGCCGAACGCGCCGCCGGCTGGCCCTCGGGCCGCAGACTTACCATGAACTTGACCAAGGCCTCCATCTCCGCCGGCTTGATCTGCTTGCCATACGCCGGCATGTTACCGCCACCCGGCGTCCCGTTGCTGACCTGGTCGATGAGCTGCTCCTCCGTCAAGCGTCTGCCGACGCCCCATAAGTCAGGGCCGCGTTGGCCGCCCGAGCCTTGCAGGGCATGACAATTCCGGCAGTTCTTGTTCTGGAGCACCAAGGCCCCCTGAAGCTCCAATGGGGTGATTCTCGGGAACATCTGGGCCCCCGCCAACTCGAGCGGGGTTTTGCTCTTAATCAGGTCTAGGGGAATCGGGTCCCCGCTCCACGCTGTCATTTTCGGCGACCAGAACGAGGTGTAACCCTGGTACGACAAGACGCCGAGCACCGTGTAGCTCACGATCGCTGCCAGAACGGAAACTGGCCGGCGACTGGGAGCCCGTTCCCCCCGATTGGACACAAACGGGACGAGGAACAGGATGAGGATCAGGATCACCGGGAAGATCAGGATGATAAACGTCTCCGCCTCGGGTGGGCTGAGCGACAGCAGAGCGAACAGCCACCAGAAGGGCCACTCGGGACGGGGATTGGCGCCCCCCGCAGTCGGGTCGGGCGCTTCCGTCGGGCCCTTGGGTCCAACAACCGCTGCGATGACCACGACCACGACCACAGCCAACGCGGAGAAGAATATGTCCTTCAGCATCGCGTCGCCCAGGAAGGGGACACCGGTGGCGTGGAGATCTTTCTGGTACGCTGCATCGTAAGTCTTCGGATCCACCGGCTGGCCGGGAACGGGCGGTTCGCTGATGCCGCGCCGGAGCACCACCCAGAGGTGAGCGGCCAGGAAAGCCAGCAGCGAACCGGGGATAACGAACACGTGCAGAGCGAAGAACCGGCTCAGGGAATTGCCGCCGATGATGGGGGCCCCCAGGAGCAGATCGACGATCCAAGGCCCGAGCACGGGGACGCGCCCCGCCATCGAGCCCGCGACAGCCAGGCCCCAGTAGGCATCCGGGTCCCAGCGGAGGATCTGGCCTGTAAAGAACATGCCCAGCGTACACAGGAGCAGAAAGACGCCGAGCACCCAGGTCAGCTCGCGCGGATACTTGAAGGTCCCGTGCAGGAACACCTGGGTCATGTGGACGATGACCATGACAACCATGCCGGACCCGGCGTAGTAATGCAGTGCCCGCAGGAACCAGCCGAGCGGTTGTTCATAATTCAAGTACAGCAAACTCTCATAGGCTTGGTCGGCACTCGGCACGTACACCAGCGCCAGGCCGATGCCGGTGAGGATTTGAATGATCAAAAACGTCATCGAAGCGCTGCCAAACACGTACCACCAGCCCAGCGGCCCGGCCGCCCCTGCGGGGATGGGGTGCGTCATCATCGGCAGCAGGCTCTCCCGGAAACCGATCCGGGCGTCCAACCATTCGCCGGTCGCTTGTAGCCATCGTTTCATCGTTAGCCCCTCTCCGGTTTCGCCGGTTCCTTCACCAGGGGATTTTGCTCGGTCGGATAATGCGGTGCCTGCACTTCCAGCTGTCCCGCGCGCACCCGCCAGTCACACTTGAAGAGGGGGCCGGGGGGCGGTCCGGAAGCGCGATCGCCGTTGGCGTAGTAGACGCCGCCATGGCACGGGCACATGAACAGGCCGGATTGGGGAAACCAGGAGACGCCGCAGCCCAGATGGGCGCAATTGACAGAGAAAACCAGGAACTGGTCTTTTTGTGCTTCGTCTTTGCCCTCGTAGCGGACATAGACTCCCGTTTGGCCGGTCAGGCCGTCCCAGGGCTGCTTGAGCGGGCTGCTAAAGGTCTCCAGGCGAGTTTGCTGGCTCGGGAATTTGCTCACGGGACCCAGCTTGACCCACAGCTCGTCTGCTGGTCTTTGCCGGATTCTGATCAGATAGCCGACGAAGGGGATGCCCATGACGGCGCCTGCTACGGCGCCCAGCCCGTAGGTCAGCCACCAAAAGAAGGTCCGCCGCTGGGGAAGGGCCTCGGTTGGGGCACCTGGATGGTTATGTGAATGTTGCATTGCTCTGAACCTCTTGGATCACGCTCTGGGCCAGGAGTCATAAGGCAGTGCCAGGGACTCCGTACTCACGACTGACCCCGGATTCCAGACCACTTTCCTATTTGCCATTACCCGAGCCGCCCTGGCGCCAGTAGGCGAGTAGCTCGACCACGGCGGCGATCTCCTCGGAGGTCAGGGCCTGGAAATCCTGGGAACGGCCGGCCTTCTCCTCGTAACTCGGCATCCCCAGGTCGGACCGCCCAGTAATGGCGAAGCGCCGCAGCGCCTTATCGCTGAGGAGGGTTAGAAACGCGACGTCTTTTATCTTAAGTAAAGGACGGCCCGCTTGCGCGATTCCCTTGCCGTCAGTACCGTGGCAGGAGGCGCAGGCCCGAGCAAATACCTTGCTTCCCTCCTCGATACCGCCCGCGCCAGCCCCACCCACCTTGCTCTCCGACGCCAGGTAGGGCGGTACGTGATCGATTGCTTTCCGAGGCGGTCCCCACGTCGGCGCGATTCCCGTCGCATCGCGCACAACCTTGATCCTGGTTTCTTCTCCCTCTCCCTCCTTGGAGGTCCGATAGGGAATACCCTTGATCTCGTTCACCAGAACCTGGATTTGCGCCGCCGTCAGCGTTCCCCCGTATTCCTTGGCGAAGGCCGCCATGGGGGTCCCCACCCGGCCCTGGGTGATCACACTTTCGAGCTCCTTCTCCGGCACAATGGACCGAAACAGCGGGTCCCTGAGTGGTGGCCCAGGGCCCAGTTCACCCTCAGCCCCGTGACAGCCGGCGCAATTCCTCCCGTAGAGCTTTCCGAAGTCCGTCACCAGCTCCTCGGGCACGGGGCGATCTTTTGGGTCCGGTCGGCCAGGGGGATCGCATCCAGCCGCCAGCAGAGACAAGGAGACAAGGAGGCAAGGAGACAAGGAGACAAGGAGACGGCGTGACGGGGTGCTCATCGATTCTCCCTCGTGGACACGGTGCTTGGTCACGGTGCTCGCCATCCTTCTTCTCTCCCACATCCGTTGTCACCGCGAACGTTTCCCCACGTAGCTGGACTACCGATCCGGGCCCTGCCCCGCGGGTGGAACCGCGATTTGTTCCGAGCGGACGACGACAATCGACGCCACCACGCCGAAGATGAACTGCGACACGATAAACGAGGGCCAGTTGATCTGCTGCTGGAGCGCCGGGTTAACGACGCCCATGAGGCCAAAGCTGGCGCCCGACCAGAGCAGCGGCATGAGCAGACCGCCCCAGGCCAAGGGGCTGGGGATTGGCCGCAGCCTCGGCAACAGCAAGGCGCACGCCACGGCGAAGCCCAGGGACAGAACCAGGTGTACCAGCAGCGCCATGGCCAGCCAGTCGCCGCGAAATTGACGCTCCAGGGCCGTGGGGTCGTTTAGGCCAGGGACCATCATGCCGGCCAGCAGGTTCACCGGATACCAAAAGCCGCGGCCTGTCCCCAGGGACCAGAGGATGGCGGGGATCGGCATCAGCAGGCCGCCCAGCAAGCCGCCCGCGAGCCCGCGCACGAGCGGGCTGAGACCGGTGGCCTGCGTGACCACCAGAGCCATCACCACGCCGTAGATGAACTGGGACAGGATGAACCAGGGCCAGCTCACCCCGGTGCGCAGCCCCGGATTGACGGCTCCCATGCCCAGGTAGGTCACCAACGACCAGACGACCGGAGCGAGCAGAGCGGCCCAGGCCATCGCCTGGGGGATCGGCGGCAGCGTCGGCAGCAGCACGCCGTAGACCATGCCGAAAACCAGGCTCGAAACGACGTGGATGAAAAGCCCCGTGAGCAGGAATGAGATGTTGAGCTCGTCAAGCTGGGCAACGGTCATATTCTCGACGCCAGGTATGACCATGCCGGCCAGCAAGTTGATGGGGTACCAGACCGTGTGGCCGGTCGCCAGACTGTAGATCGCGGCCGGAATCGAGATGACCGCGCCGCCCCACATGCCGCCCTTGATCCCGGCTGAGATCGGGTGGACTTTCTCCGGCAGGCGCATGCGGTACCCCGCCATGCCAGTTTCCATCTGCTGCACCGTTCCAGGCACAGGCGTCACAGGCCGGGGGCGCAGCGCCGACTCGACCAAGGCTTCGTGGAAGTGCCCCTTGCCAGGCAAGAGATCCGCGATCCACATCCCCAGGCCGATGACCAATAGCACCACCCCTACGAGGATGAAGAAGACACCGAAGGCCACCCCCGAGGCGAGGACGGCCATGCCGACGGACAGAACCAGCGGTGCTACGGTCGGCTGGGGCATCTCAACAGAGTCATGTCCGGCCGGGGCATGCGGATCCTGCATGGAATGTGACTCGCTTGTCATTCGTGTCCATCCTCTTCAGGTGGGGCTCGGGAGTCAGGGATTAGAGCCTGGAGTACCGAGTACCGAATACTGACTACTGCTCCCTGACTCCGGACTCCGGACTCCTGCCTCCGGACTTGCCGGTGTAATCAGGTGCGCGCTGATCACGTACACCAAGGTAAAGACCACGATCCAGACAACGTCGACGAAGTGCCAATACCAGGAAACGAGCTGGACACCGAGCGGATTCTTAGCCGACACCTGATGGCGTAGGGCCAGGCCAAACAAAATCGTCATGATGATCACGCCGACCGTCACGTGGACGGCGTGAAAGCCCACCAGGGTGTAATAGGTAGTGCCAAACAGGTTGCGGCTGATCGTCAGGTGATGCTCGGTGATGAACTCTTTCCATTCGATGGCTGTACCCAGCAAAAAAGTCGCGCCCAGCGCAATGGTCGCAAACCACCAACGGAGGAAGCCTCCGTGGGCGCCGGAATGCAGCGCTTTTTCAGCCATGTGGATGGTGCCGCTGCTGGACAGCAGGAAAAGCGTGCTGAAGATCACCAGTGGCCCGAGCTTCAGCACCTCCCGTGGTGTCGGGCCGGACACGTCCTTTCCCATATAGATCGCGTAAATCGTGATCAGCGTGCCGAAGAACGCCACTTCCGAGATCAGGAAGCTGATCATGCCCCATTGCGTGGCATTGAGCGTCTTCTCCGGCTCGATCGGCGGCGGCACCGGCAGCCCAGCTCCACCGGTGGCACCGTGCCCGGTTGGAGAAGGCGCTCGAAACTCACGAGTCTCATTCACAGCGTGGCCCTCTCCTTACTCCTCGTATTTCCAGTCAGGATCTTCCGGGTGTTTGAGGTCCCACAGCGGCCTGCGGCTGTGCACCGTCGGTACCTCTTCGAAGTTATAGGAAGGCGGCGGCGAAGCGGTCGCCCACTCCAGCGTCCACGCGTCCCACGGGTCGTTGCCCGCGGGCCGGCCTTTGCGCAGGGAGATGAACAGATTGTAGACAAAGATGGCGTAACTCGGGACCTGGATCAGCGCCCCGAGCGTGGTCAGCTGATTCCAGATGGCCCAACCCCGATCGGCGTCGTAGGTGTAGATCCGCCGCGGCATGCCGAGCATGCCCGAAATGTGCATCGGCCCGAAGGTCAGGATAAAGCCGATGTACAGCAGCCAGAAGTGCCACAGCGCCAACCGCTCGGAGTACATCCGGCCCGTGGCCTTGGGATACCAGTAGTACATGCCGGCGAACGTGCCGAAGAGGGTGCCGCCGATCAGTACCCAGTGGAAATGGCCGATCACGAAGTAACTGTCCGAAAGCTGAAAATCGAACGGGGCCGCCGCCAGCATGATCCCCGTCAGGCCGCCAATCAGGAACATCGATAGGAAGCCAAAGCAAAACAACATCGGCGCGGGGAACGAGATCCGGCCGCCGTACATGGTAGCCAGCCAGTTGAAGAACTTGATGCCGGTCGGGATGGAGATGACCAGGCTGGACGCGACGAAGAACAGGTCCTGGGCCCGGGTCATGCCCACGGTGAACATGTGGTGCGCCCACACCCCCAGGGCGACAAAGGCGATGCCCATGGTAGCGGCGGCCATGAACTCGTAGCCGAACAGCACCTTGCGCGCGAACACGGGAATCACCTCGGAGACCATGCCGAAGACCGGCAGGATCAGGATGTAAACCTCGGGATGGCCGAAGAACCAGAACATATGCTGCCACAAATAGGCCGAGCCGCCGTTCTGCGTGTCGAAGAAATGCGCTCCCAGATTGCGGTCGAGCAAGATCATCACCAGCGCGACGGTCAAGGGCGGGATGGCGAAAATGATCTCCACCGAGGTCCAGAGCATCGTCCAGGCGAAGAACGGGATCTTGTTCAGCTTCATCCCGGGAGCCCGCATGCCCAAGATGGTGGCCATGAAGTTGATCCCGCCCGTCAGAGTGCCGATGCCGCTAACGATCAGGCCCAGCGCCCACAAATCGGTGGCGGGGCCACGGGCAAAGGTGCGCTCGGTCAAGGGCGCGTAGGCGAACCAGCCGATGGCGGGGGCGCCGCCGGTCGCATAGCTGAAATACACAATCAGGCCGCCAAAGAGGGTCGCCCAGAACCCCATCGCGTTCAGGCGCGGAAAGGCCATGTCGCGGGCCCCGATCATCAGCGGCACCATGTAGTTGCCGATGCCGATGAGGATCGGCATGCCCATGAAGAAGACCATGGTGGTGCCGTGCATGGTGAACAGGCCGTTGAAAACGTCGGGCGAGATGAAGTCCAAGCGCGGCCAAAGCAATTGCAGGCGAATCAGAATGGCTTCGATGCCGCCCACGACCAGGAAGAAGATGGCCATCAGGATATACATGAGGCCGATCTTCTTGTGATCGACGGTCGTTACCCATTCGTGCAGCACAGCCGTCCAGGGCGGGGCGGTCAGCCTGGGTGCCAGGTCCAACTCTTTTTCGACAACTGCCATATCTACATCCTCTTTGTCCCTCGGCCTGGCGAAGCGAGGGGGATAACCATCATTTGAGCGTCAGCAAGTAGTCGACGACACGGTCCCATTCGCGATCGCTCAGGCCGAAGGCTGGCATCAGGCAACTTGGCTTGATCTTTTGCGGATCTTTCACCCACCGTGTCAGGTTCGCAGGGTCATTCGGGATCACTCCCGACGCAAGCGTTTTGCGGGCCATCAGATGCGTCAGGTCCGGCGCGTACGTGCCCTTGGCGGGCGTGCCGCGCACCTGGTGGCAGTTGACACACGATTGGCCCAAAAACGCGGCCTTGGCATCGCGCAGAGCTGGATTCTCGACCGCCGGTCCCTTCTCGTTGGCCAACCAGCGCTCGAACTCCTCGGGCGTATCGACGACCACGCGCAGCAGCATGTTGGCATGCTGGCTGCCGCAGTATTCGGCACACTGGCCGACATAGAGGCCGGACTGGTCGGTC
>JBGQLF010000433.1:0-7755 GCA_041499985.1 Gemmataceae bacterium | reverse complement strand
GCCGGACGAGCCGGCAGGGGTCGTCAGGGTGTGTTGGTAAAAGGAGAAGGCGATGGCGTGGACGAGAGAACGTCTCCAAGAGGTGGCGCGGGCGCGTTTGGGTGGGGCCAAGCTGGTCGTGGTGGCCAACCGCGAACCGTTTATCCATGTGCACGACGGCGAGGATATCCGCTGCAATCGGCCGGCGAGCGGCTTGACGACGGCGCTCGACCCAGTGCTGCAAGCCTGTAGCGGCATTTGGGTCGCGCATGGCAGCGGGGATGCCGACCGCGCCGTGGTGGATGAGCGGGGCCGGGTCGCTGTCCCTCCGGAAGATCCGACCTACCTCCTCCGCCGTGTTTGGCTGAGCAAGGAAGAAGAGGAGGGATACTACTATGGCTTCGCCAATGAAGCGCTCTGGCCGCTCTGCCACGTCGCCTATACACGACCGCGCTTCGATGCCAGCGATTGGCAGCAGTACCAGCGGGTCAACCAGAAGTTCGCCGACGCCGTCCTGGACGAAGTTGGCAACGAGCCCGCCGTGGTCTTCGTGCAGGACTACCACTTCGCGCTGCTGCCCCGCTTGCTCCGGGAGGCCCGCCCCGACCTCGTCATCCTTCACTTCTGGCACATTCCCTGGCCCAATCGCGAAGTCTTTCGCATCTGTCCCTGGCAGGAGGAGATCCTCGCTGGCCTGCTCGGCAATGATTTGCTCGCGTTCCATAATCAGTACCATTGCAACAACTTTCTCGAGACGGTCGACCGGGCCCTGGAATCCAAGGTCGACCTGGAGCGCTTCGCGATCACGCGCGGCGGAAAGACCACGGACATTCGGCCGCAGCCGATCAGCATCGACCTCGATGGGGTCGTGCGCCCGAATGGCGAGGACGCCAAGAGGGAGGAGTGGCGGCTGCGCAAAGCGCTCGGTGTGCGGGACCAGCTGCTCCTGGTCGGCGTCGACCGCGTGGACTACACGAAGGGCATTCCGGAGCGCTTTCATGCGATCGATCGCCTGCTGACTCTGCATCCAGACCTCAAAAGGAAATTCAGCTTCGTGCAGGTCGGAGCGCCGAGTCGGGTGCATATCCCGACCTACCGTCGGCTCAACGAAGAAATCGATGCCCTGGTCGAGAAGATCAACTGGCGCCATGGCAACCATACCTGGCGGCCCATCGTGTATCTCAACCAGCACCATAATTCGGAACAAGTGTATCCCTTGTACCGCATGGCCGCCGGCTGTGTGGTCAGCTCCCTCCACGATGGCATGAACTTGGTTGCCAAGGAATTCGTTGCCGCCCGGAGCGATTTGCGCGGGGTGCTCCTGTTGTCGCGCTTCGCAGGCGCCGCCCAGGAACTGACCGAGGCAGTGTTGATTAACCCGTATGCAGTGGACGAGTTAGCCGAGGCGCTGCGGTTGGCGCTCCAGATGCCGCCCGAGGAACAGGAACGGCGCATGCGCCGCCTGCGCGAGCAAATTGCGGACAACAATATCTACCGCTGGGCTGGCATGCTCCTCTCCGAAGCGGCCAAACTAGTGGCAACTCGCTCCTGGGAAGAAGTACGGAGCGACAAACCCGCGCTCAGTTCGGAGAGCCAGTTGGTGGAGGTCGGCTCGTGACGGCAACCGTGGACGACAAACCGCTGCTCTCCAGCCACTCCAAGAATCTCTGAACCTCGGCCGGGCCTTCCAGTCGGTAGTGGGCCGCTGTTTCCGAGGCGTCGCCCACCTTGACCGTGATTGCTTCTGCCAGCACGGCAAACGCATCCTCGTCCGTCATGTCGTCGCCCAGGTAAATTACTAGCGCCTCCGGCTTTCCGAGCTGCTCTTTGATCCAGCCGACGGCGCTGCCTTTGTTCCAGTCCACCGGGGGACGGACTTCATGGACCTTGTCGCCCGTGCTCAGACGGAAGGGGAGTTTGCTGCGTGCCAAAGTGGCGTGGACCAGGCGTCCAACTTCCTGGCAATCCGCGGCTGCCACCCGGCGATAATGCACGCTGAGCGTCAAGCCTTTGTCTTCCACGAAGGCGCCTGGGATGTGCTGTAGGTTCTTGGCCAAGTCCGCAGCGAGTGCCTTGAGCGCCTCGCAGCACGCCGCCGCAGTCGGTTCGACGAAGAGGCATCCGGGTCCGCTGATTTCCAGCCCGTGATTGCCCGCATAGATCAGACCTGGGATACCCACATGCGCTTGCAGGTCAGCGCGCTCCCGGCCACTGATGACGGCCAAGGAAACACGCTCGTGACCGGCAAGCGACCGCAGCACCCGCTCCACGGACGGGGATAAGTGGGCCGTGGCAGGGGCTTCCACGATGGGAGTGAGTGTGCCATCGTAGTCCAAACAGAGTAACAGGTGCGGTGCCCGCGTGATCTGCTCGCCGACCTCTTGCATGGCCGCGAACAACCAGCGGTTCATGGCGCAGCCTCATCACACAAAATACAGGGGACTTGACACCGGCTCGGGCGCGTCCGCAGCCACGAGCACATCGACCCGAAGGACCGTGTTGCCCAAGCTCACCTGGTCTCCGTCTTGCAGTTCGTAGGCTGCAAACTCGCTGGAGTCGACTTCTTCAGCTGGCCAGTGTGCGGGACGCTGTCCGATCTTCTCGCCGTTGACGAACGTGCCGTTGCGACTTCCCAGATCGCGCACCCGGACCGCCGGTGGATCGATTTCGAACATACAGTGATGGCGCGAAAGGTCGACATTCGCGTACTCCCGAGGCAACTGGATATCGCAGTCGTCTGCTCGGCCCAGAATGACCTGGGTCTGTTGCTCGAAGACATACTGATGGCCTTTGAGGCTTCCCTGGATCACGGTGAGTGTGACTCGCGAAGGCTTCATCGGTCGCCGCCTTTCTACACGTGGGGGATACTCCGGTTCCTCAGCGGTTCACCGCTTCTTGTAGCGGCGTCCTCACAGCAGCGTTCGCCGCCTGCTCGATTCTGGGAAAGGGTGTTCTCACAGTCACCACCGGGCAAGCCGCCCGGCGCACAATCTGCTCGGCCACGCTGCCCATCAGCAGCCGGCTCAGCCTCGAGCGTCCGTGCGTGCCCAGGACGATCAGATCCGCACCGCTGTCTTGAGCGACGTCCAGAATCTCAGTGGCAGAATCGCCTTCTTCAAGTCGATGTTCGACGCGGACCGCGGCATCGGGTGCCTGGAGCCGGTGCAGTTTCTCTTCCGTCGCCGTCCGGTCGTAACCTGTGGTTGGCGGGAGCATGGGCACGACTTCGCCGACGACGGGCGTGGGCAGCGACCAGACGTGTAGGACGATCACCCGGGCGTCGTAGTCCCGGGCCAGCGCACAGGCAAGCCGAAACGCATCCTGTGAGCGCTCGGAAAAATCAGTCGGGTGAAGGATCGTGTGAATCGGTAACATCGTGTGCTCCTCCTCAATGGCAGGGAGCGTGCGTTTCCATGTGGCCTCATCCGTGGCTCTCGAGCGGTTGGGAAGCGCTCTCCGCTCGTTCCCTTCGTGCTGGGGATTGCGCCGAACCGAGCCAGCTCATTGCCCGGCTCCAGACATAACTAAAGGAGCAAGTTGTGTGCCAAAGCAGAAAAACGCGGATCTTTTGCTATCCACGCCACAGTTGTGTTCACCCCAAACCTTGCGCCAGCTCGCGTTGGATATGCTCCAGTTCCTCCACTCCCACCGACAAGCGGATCAGCCCATCGCTGATTCCTTGCCGGCGCTTCTCGGCGGGGCTGACATAGCGGTGCGACGTCGTGCCCGGATGGCTGCACGTCGTCGTGGTGTTGCCCAGGGATGGACTGAACGGAATGCCCTTGGCCTGGCGTAGGAAACGGTTGACGGCTTCGCGCCCCCCGTCGAGCTCGAAGCACAACATGTTGCCGAAGCCGCCCTGGAGCAGCCGCTGTGCCAGGGTATGATCCGGATGCTCGGGACGTCCCGGATAGATCACGCGCGCGATCCCCGGCTGCTCCGCCAGCCAGTTCGCCAGCGCCGCGGCATTGGCCGAGGCCGCCCGCATGCGCAACGGCAAAGTTGCCAGGCCACGTGAGGCCAACCAGCAATCGAAGGGATTCGAGGCCAGGCCCCAGATGCTCACCGTCTGGCTCACCTGGGGCAAGACGTCGACCACGCCACCGATGAGGCCCAGCGTCACATCGCTGTGGCCGCCGATCATCTTGGTCAGACTTTCGACCACGAAATCGGCGCCGAGATCCAGGGGCCGGGTCAGCACCGGCGTCGCGAAGGTATTATCCACCAGCAGCAGGCAACCCCGTGCATGGGCCAACCGGGCCAGTGCTCCGACATCCACCAGCGACAACAGCGGATTGGACATCGTCTCGACGAACAACACCTTGGTTGGCTTTTCCAGCTCGTCCCGCACGGCCGCCAGATCACTGCTGTCCACGAAGACAGTCTGGACGCCGAAACGGCTCAGCTCCTGATTCAGTAGCTGGGTGGTCCGGCCATAGAGGCGGTTGCTCGCCACAAGGCGATCGCCCTGCTGCACCACCGCGAGGAGCGCGGCGCTGACCGCTGCCATCCCCGAGCCGCACACCAGCGCCCAGGAGGCTCCCTCGAGCTCGCCAAGCTGCGCGGCCAAATGGCGGGCGTTCGGATGTCCATCCCGGGCGTAAATATAGCCGGGTTCCTCGGCGTTGAGGATCTGATCCAGAGCATCGAGGTCGGGAAGGGTGTAGACGGAGGACTGATAGAGAGGCGGCACCAGCGGGGTGCTCTGGCCCAGGGAAGGAAAGGCCGTTTCCGGCGGTCGTGGTTCGCGCATGGTTCGGTGGCACGTGTCGGCTGGCGGCGCGCGGCAGCCGATCCCCGTGACCGGCTCCGGGCCGCTTCCCGCTATTTGACTTCAGCCACCTTCATTTGTCGAGAGCCGAGCGCGGCAACTTCTGGATGGCCTCCCACATCGCCCGATGCTCATCCTTCAATCCCAGCCGCTCTGCCTTTTTTCGCGCCGACTCGTCACTGTCCTGCTGGACCGTCCGGAAGTAGAGATACCACAGACCGCCCGCCAGCATGCCGTTCTCATCGTAGACGAATAAGGGATAGTTGCTCTGGTCTTCGACGATACGCTTGAATTCGTCCACCTTGCTTTGGGTTAAGGTCTCGGGCGAGAGGATCAAGCCGATATATTTCAGCTCTCGTTTCTCGATTTGTCCGCGATCGGCATCCCCCGCGCCTGGTGCATGCAGATGCAGCACCGTGCGGTAGCCGTTCTTTTGCAGCCAATCCAGGCCTTCCAGGTCAGGTTTCAGGCCCGAGGCCACCTGCTCGGTTGCCTTGCTGAACTGGGCGATGCCGGAGGGCAGCGACGGGCTGCTCGGGCGCTCCTCGACCACGGCCGGTTTGAGGGGAGCGGGCGCGGCCGGCTCCGGCGGCTTCAGTCGGGCCGACTCCGGCGGGCTCGCCGGTGTGGGCACCGTCAGCCGGACGCTGGGACCGGATGGCGCTGCCTGCCAGGACGGAGACACAGGAGGGGCGCCGGTGGGTGCATAGCTCCTCACCTCGGTAGGAACAGGGCCAGGGGCGGCCGGCACCTGCGGTACCAACGGAGCCACCACGGGGCGGGGCCCCGGTAAGCCCGGAGCGACGCCGCCAGTGCAAGGAGCACAGGCTGGAACCGCCGGGGCGCACGGCCTATGGCTACAACAGTAGCAGCCCGATATGCAGCCGGTAACGATGGCCGACCCGAGCAGCATCCAGAACGGCAAACGGCTGGTCATGCTTCTTCTCCTCCTCGATGACCGTCCCACAAGTTCGCGCCAGCAATTGGTTGGGCAGACATTCTTGTCTGCCAGACGTTTCGGCAGACAAGAATGTCCACCCCACGTGCAAACCACCGGCGCGGGAGATACGAATCAGACTCCTAGTGCGGGATCAAGAGACTTGTTGTCGGATCGTAGCCACAAGCGTCCTCGCTTGTGGGCTTGGACCAGCCCACAAGCGAGGACGCTTGTGGCTACGTTGAATAACACGTCGTTTGTCCTCGCACTAGCACCCGAGGCTGGCGTCCAGGTGCAACAGGTTTAGCGGGGCGCTCCCCGACCTCTGAGGCCAGCTCCTTGATGATTGTAACCAAGAGGGAAAGCGCCAACCCAGAGCGCGTTGCTCCGTGGCGGGCGAAACCGTCCGCGCGGGCGCCCGAGAATGCGGGTTGGGAAGATTGCAGGGAATGGATTAGCCGGGCCGGGCCTTTTGCTCCGCCATGACCGCGTATTCGGTGAGCTTGGCCGCCGTGACGCCGATGCGCTCGAAGCACTCGGCCACGATGCTGTTGGGAGCCGTCAACAGGCTGATGAGCAAGTCCATCGGCGTGACGCGGGGCCGGCGGTTGTCGGCGGCCCGGTTGTGGGCTTCGCGGAGCAGGCGGATGACGTTGTCGGAAAGAAATTCGCGGTTGAGCACCAGGACCGGCTCGTCCTCGCCTTCGTCTTGATGAAAGAGTTCCTGAAACTGGTCCAGCAGCTTGGGCAGGTCGGCCCCGAGCCGTTCGCCCCAGTTACAAACCCCGGCATCGGGTTGGGCCAACAGCCCCATGAAGACATGGGGACTGCGGACACTGTCCCAGCGCGTCTCCCGGGCCAGCCGTAACGACTCGCGCAGCGCCACCAGAGCTCCCTCATCGAGGAGTTCCGCGCGTAAGCGGCCGCCGGGCAGGAAGATGTCATCCGTGGAGTCTTCAGGGGTGGCCATGGAACTAGTCCTTGGGGGCGCACTAGTAGCACTGGCCCTGATTATGCCCGACCCACTGCGGCGACGCAAGGAGGCAAGCACGAAAGTGCAGCATTTCCTGAGCCGCTTTAACCAGGCGAGAATGACAGCCAAGGATCACTCACAGGAATGTGCCAGTCAGGGATCAGGGATCAGGACTCGGGGATCAGGGATCCGTAGTGAGCTAAGAGCCAATCCCTGATCCCTGCTCTCTGAGGCGGCTCGGGGATTATTTGGGTTGCACCTGGTGGCACGTACGGCAGCGCTTCTGGTGCGCGCGCACGATCTTCTGGCATTTGGGACAGCGGCGGAACCGATTCTGTCGCACTTTCTTCTTGTGCGGCCGACGCGCAGGCATTGCTCTTCCTCCCTCAAGGCCTCTCCGAACAACTTCCTCAGCCAGCTAAGGACATTCCATCACAGTACAACTTGTACCGCGGGGAATCTAGAGGCAAAACAAGGTGACAAGGTGACAAGGTGACAAGGTGACAAGGTGACAAGGAAAATGATTCCCTCTCCCAGTCACCCTGTCACCGTGTCACCTTGTCACCCTGTCACCTTGTCACTTTGCCACCTTGTCAGTCTATGTATGCACGGCGTCAAACAGCGTGAAGGCGAGCGGCCCGAAGCAGAGGACGGGCATCCAGGCCGCCAGGGCCGGGGAGAGGTATTCGTTATCGCCGAACTGCTTGCAAGCAAAATTGGCACCGAAAAACACGGCACAGAGGACCAGACACAACCCGGTGCTAATGAAGACGTTGCGGTTCTGATCGCGGAGAATCACCGAGAGGCCCAGCACGACGAGCAACAAGCCCAAGATGGGACGCGTGAGCCGCATGTGGAAGAGCACCGCCATGGCGGCCTGATGCGTGGAGTCCGAATTACTGAGCTCCTGCCAGAGGCGAGCCGTCGAGGCCAGCAGGTACCAGGTGCGCTGGCGGGTGACCGTCGCGAAATTGACTTCCTTGGTATGCAGGAAGTACTTGCCAGGATCGCGATGCTCCAGGACGGGACAATTCCAGCCTTCGGCCGGTAGTTCGGGGGGCTGCGTGCCGGTTAAGAGCCAACCACCCGGATGTC
>JBGQLF010000432.1:0-7770 GCA_041499985.1 Gemmataceae bacterium | reverse complement strand
TTGGCCAGCGACCCGTCTTGCCACTGGTATCGAACCCGAGATCCGGATCGCCGATTTTATTTCCGGTGTTGGGCGGGATGGCACACGTGCCGTTGGCTCCGTTGGGGAGCGCCCATTCGTTCCAGATGCAGTACTGACCGATATCTTCGCCGATCATGAGCGTGTTACTGGTGCCGTCCGTGATGTTCGCGAAAGGCATCTTGCCGTAGCGAATGTCCGCGCGCCAGAAGATGCCGTCGCCTTTCTCCAGGCCGTTCTGCTGTGCCGGGGTGCCGGACGTCGGGTTCCGATACGGCGTGCTGAAGTTGACATCGTTGGTCACGCCGAAGAAATCGGTCCCCCAGTTGGCCCCGCTCACGCCCTTGTAGCTGGTGACCGCCGCCGGCAACCCATCGGCGTTGGCCGAGTTGGTTCGCACCCGCGGGCTGGTCGAGTCCGAGGGGCAGGTCGTCGCCTTCAGGTCGGTCCCGATGACCGCCTTGGTCGCAGCGTTGAGATTCACGTTGGCCGTCGGGATATTTCCCTGCTGATAGAGGTTGTCCTGTTCGAGGTACGGCAGCAAGCGGGCGATCCAGCTCCACCGCGGAGCGGCGGTCCCGCAGCAGCCGGTACCTTGCCCTTGGGGACCCCGGTCATGCGAGTCAAGGAGGTTGATGGCGCTGCCGTTGCGCGGTAGTGACGCATTCACATCGTGGTAGTTGTGACAGGCCAAGGCGAGCTGCTTGAGGTTGTTGGTACACGCCATTCTGGCGGCTGCCTCGCGGACCTTCTGCACTGCGGGCAAGAGCAGCCCGATGAGGACGGCGATGATGGCGATCACCACGAGCAACTCGATGAGCGTGAACGCACGCCGCAGCGGGAGAGAACCCGGTCTCATGAGAAACCTCCCAGGCAAGGTGACAAAAAATGGGAAACGGCTGACGGTTAAGAGACTAGAGGAATGGCTTGGTGTCAACAAAATTCCCGGCGGCGTGCGCGGAAACGCGAACGAGGCAAGGCCTGTAGGCTTTTCGGCTCGCCCGCATGCGTCACGTTGTCTTATAATGAGACGCGTTGACGGTTTTGCCGGCTGCCCGCGACGGCTCTGCCAACTCAACTGCTGCCTTCGCTCGCTCTATCTCGCGGGACGTCTGGTCAAGGCAACCTGCGCCAGCGTTTCGTAGAGTTCGATCTGGGTACCGGCAATAATGGGCAGGATGAAGAGCAAGGTTTCGGGCCCGTGCAGCACTCTTGGGGAACCGACAAACCGTGGACCAGAGGTGCGACGCCGAATTCGATCTACACGTACCTGGATCCCAGAACCGGCAAGGCGATTCAGAATGCCATCTACGATGCACAAGGAGATGTGATTGGCCACGTCGATTTCCGGAACCATGGTGGCACGGCGACTTCCGGACACGGACACCGTTTTCCGCAGGCGGGCAATCCAGCGTCTGGACATGGACCAGGCAAGCCTCATCTCCCCAACCATCAGTTGCCTCCGGGCTGGGATGCGCTTCCGCCTGGCGTGCAGCCGAGCACTCCTCTAGGACAATGAGATGACGCGCCTCAGCCCCGACAAGAAAGATCGGTTCCTCAGCCGCTTCTATGGCTGCCACGACAGTGTCCTGCGCGCCGTGAAGATCCTCTGGGCTACGGACAACCGGGCGGATGTCATCCTCACCCTTTCCGTACGGGACATCCAGGGCAAGGATGGCGAGGAATGGGTGAACGTACGCCTGAAAATCGCCGCTGTGGAAGAAATCTGCCTGAAGGAGAGCAGCAAGGTGGGCTATACCGTTCTGTCGAATGGTATCCAAATTGGCGTATTTGAGGATTTGATTTTGTTTGATCTGGATCCGTACACGCTGGAGCCGGAAGGGATCCAAGATTATCGTCGCTCGCGCTTTTATTTTGCCGGCCGGGATTTTGCCTGGAAAGTGGAGCCCTACAAGGAGTAAGAACGCATTCCCAGCAAGCACGCGAAGATTCCAGGAAGACAAAGACGAGGTCTGTGATGCTCCCCGCCGACACAAGCCTTGAAGCGGCCCGCGTTCAATTTGCCATCCTCCGCCGGATGGGCAGCGACGGACGCGTGCGCGTTATGTTCGAGCTCAGCGAAACACTTCGTGCCGTGCTCCGCTCGGGGATTCGACACCGCCATCCCGAATACACAGAGGCACAGGTGCGCTGGGCGCTTCTTCGGTTGACGCTCGGGGAGCCCTTATTCCGTCAGGCCTGCCCTGGCATCGAGGTAGAACCTTAGCGAACGTCCCGGGTGTGGCAATCCTGTCAGGCTTGGCGAGCCGGGGACGTCGTCCCCGGCTCGCCCGCATCCTTTATTTCTCCGCCGCCAGCGAGACACAGATGATTTCCTTGTCATTGCGCGCGTACACCGACTTGTTGGCGAACGCCGGATGCGACCAGACTACCGGACGCCCCGCCATCAAGTTGGTTGGCTCCAGCAGGTGCGCCCGGCTGATCTCATCGTAGCCTTGCGGCGTCAGGCGGGCGATGATCAGATCGCCCTTTTCATTGGCCAGGAAGAACCGGTTTCCCTGAGGCACCAGGAACGCGTTGGCCCAGCGTTCGTCCGGCTTGTCGACCTTTCCCGTTGCCTTCAGCGTTTCCCAGATCCGCTCATCGTTGTCCGCTTTGACGCAACGCAGTTGGCCGTAGCTGCACACGCCATAGATATAGCCATCCACCAGGACCGGGGTGGACAGCACACAGTGAAGCCCATCGGTCTTGTCGGGCCTCTCGCTGCCCGATTTGGCTCCCCAGGTCTTGCTCTTCCAGACGACGTTCACGGCCGGCTTAGCGGAGGCGAATTGCAGCAGGATTGAGCCGCTGTAAAAGGAGGACACGTACAGCCGATCGCCCGCCTTGCGCGGCGTTGCAATCGACATGCCCGCCTGGACATAGCCGGGCTCCGTCCAGTAAACCTTGCCCGTCTCGGGATCGAGGCCATTGACTGCATCGGGATGCCAGATAATGAGCTGGCGCGTGCCGCCGGCCTCGAAGATCATCGGCGGGCTGTAGCCGATCTCGCGCGCCGACAAGGCCCGCCACAATTCATTGCCGCTATCCTTGTGGAAGGCAACGACCACGCTGCCTTTGCCGCCGACCAAGCTAAACAGCTTGTCCCCCTCCAGCAGGAGGTTGGCGCTGAAGCCCCACATGGGCACTGGCGCGCCGTAGTCCTTGGGAAAGTTCTTCGACCACAGCACTTTACCCGTCGTCGCATCGAGACAGAGCAGATCGCCCATGGTGCCGAGGGTGTAGACCTTGCCATCGTGGACGAGCGGCGTGGTACGCGGGCCGGCCGGGTAGCTCACCTGATAGGGGCAGTCGTATTCATGCTTCCACAGGATCTTGCCCGTCGCCTCGTCCAGGCACAGGACGCGCTCCGTGCCATTGACTACATCTCTCGCAAACGCATTGGCAGGATTCTTGGTGCCCCCAGCCAGCATGCGATCGGTGAGGTAGACGCGCCCCTTGGCTACCGCGGGTCCCGCATAGCCCATGCCGACCGGTGTGCGCCAACGAATCTTGGGACCGCCGGGGGGAAACGTTTCGAGAATCCCCGTCTCGCGCCAGACACCGTCGCGCTGCGGGCCGAGCCACTGCGGCCAATCGTCCGCCCGAGTTACGGATGCCGTCACCGTCAGGGCCAGCACAGCGCCTAGCACGACGCCGGCCAGCCGAGGAAATCTCACAGTAGCCTGTTGCTCGCCTTGCTTCTTCCCCGATAGCGCTCGTTGCATCATCTGCTCTCCTGAATCATGCAATCCTCATCGTGGTACAGCCCGGCAGCGCAGCCGAGCACCTGTCACCCGGCTCTCCCGGAGCGACAGGCTGTTCCACTATGACGGGTCGAGTCGGCGGATGCAATCGCTGAAATAGACGGCGACGGGAGCGCGCTTATTCGGATTTGGGCGGAGCAGGTTGATTCTCCTTCACCTGCTCATACCGCCGGCTGCTGCTCCCGGATCAGGAAGCGCAGCAGCGACCCGCCCGTGTACCAGACCAGGTACGCAATCTGCGGATCGGACGGATGCGGCCGAACCTCCACCGCGACGCCGCCGCTTTCGAAACGCGGCTGCTCGAGCAAAGCTTTCAGGTTGAAGTGGTTCCCCCGCAGGATGTAGACGTGCGCCGCGCCCTCGGGTTGGAGGAATTCGAGGTAAGGAACGCTCCAACCCTCCAGATCCGCGAGGTGGTACGTGGTGAGCAGATTATAGTTGAAGTCCGCTGGAGCCGACGTCTGGATGCGGTACCGGTCGTAAAACCATTGTTCGATCTGTTCCGGCCGGGCGCCGGCCTGCTGGCTGACGTCGTTGTGAAACGCCTGCAAATCGAGGTCGGGGCGTTGGCCCAGCCAGCTCAGACCAAGCCAGAGGACCAGACCCAGGGCTGCGGCCGCAGCCAGGATCCGGGCACTTCGTTGCCGATACCAGCGGCCACGTTCGGCGTCCAGGCGCGTCCGTAGTTGGCTGCGCAGTTTCGCCGGCACGGGCACAGCGCACATGGCCGGACCGAGACAGGCGTCGGTCTGCCGTTCCACGCGCGCCAGGGCCGCACATTCGGGACAGTCGGCCAGATGGCTCTCCAGCGCTTCCGCTTCGCTCGCTTCCAGCTCCGTCGGGAGTGGCTGGGCGAAGTGCAGTAGCAACCGGGCGGTTTTACAGTCCATCGGTCGCCCTCCGAGGGCCGTCGGCCAGCACCTCCGAGACCGGCATCAGCAGCCGGGCACGCAAGTGGGCTTTGGCCCGCGCCAGCCGTGACATCACCGTGCCCAGGGGCAGATCCATCTGTTCGGCAATGTCGCGGTAACTGAAGTCCTCAAAATAGTACAAGATAATCGGCGTCCGGAAAACCTCAGGAAGTTCATTCAGGGCCTGCTGGAGTCGTTCCGGTTCCACAGCCGGCAACGGCTCGGGCAACGGCTCGGCCACATCACCCACGCTGTCCAGCGAGACGCAGTGCCGATGTTTGTCGGCCCGGAGGCGGTGCAGGTAAGCGTTGCGCAGGATGCGGAACAGCCAGGCCCGGGATCGGTCGGGATCCCGGAGTTGCGCCAGGTTCAACTGGGCCTTGCAAAACGCCTCTTGGGTCAGATCTTCCGCGTCCGCGGCGGATCCGCTCAAACGATAGGCATAGCGGTACAACGGCACATAATGCTCGTCGACCAGCCTCTGCACTTTCCGTTGACTGCCGGGCAGACCCATAGCGGCAACCTTTCCTTAAGCATGACGCCGGGCAGAAGCGATTTATTCCCGCCGCGGGCAAAAAAGTCGACCGAAGACGACGAAGGCCGGGCGGTCCTCCTTCCCCTAGTAGACTACGGAGACGGCAGGGCTCGTGCCAGCGCAAAACCACAACCGGACAGGCTTTCGGATCGAGCCCGCTTGCTGAGGCGCAGCTAGCATTTCGGGCGCGCCGGGGATGTCAGCCCCCGGAGGAGAGTGGGACCGCCGCCCGAGGGCTGTCCTACGGAGGCTGACATCCCCAGCGCGCCACTCTGGAAGGTTGGGAGAATCTCGGGAATAATTCACCCGCGGGCGCATCAGGTCTGGGGAAGCCGCACGCACTGGGATCGAGCGGCTAGAGGATTCTTGAGTTGATATTGCACTGGAAGGAAGGAACAACCATGAGAATGCTGCTCCCGTTCGTAATCATTGGCGCCATCCTGGCCACGGGATGCCCCACCAGCACCACCGGAAGTGCCAAGAAGACCCCGCCCACGACGAGCAGGCCGGGGGGGGACGCGGGCAAGGCCGACATGGGCAAGCCGGACGAGAAGAAGCCGGACGAGAAGAAGCCCGACGAGAAGAAACCCGAAGAAAAGAAGCCGGACGAGAAGAAGCCCGACGAAAAGAAGCCGTAAAGGAAAGACGAAGTCGGGGACTCGACGAACCTGTTTTGGTCCTGGTTGGCGAGTCTGCGCCGCGGTGCTTCTCTCGAAGGCGCGGAGCTTTCTGAGAATCGCAACAGATTTTTGTGGCAATTCTGCTCGGAGTTCATACTGTTTCTTCGAGCGTTCCGGATCGTGTGGACATCCGGCGACAACGTTTGGACGCATTACGCGGAAAGGATGGTTCGACTGTGAAGAAACTGCTTTCGCTAGCTATTGTCATGGGCTTTCTGATCGCGGTCAGCGGTTGCCCAACCGGCACTACCGGGGGCGCCAAGCCAACGGGTAGCACGCCTGCTGAGAAGCCGGCCGAAAAGAAGCCTGGTGGTTAAGCTTCCCCTCTCTGACGCGCCGACAACTTCAGGAGCCGGCCTGCACCTCCGCGGCCGGCTCCTCGCGTTGCACCCGGAGGACGACGGTGAATCGATGGCTCACGCTCATGCTGCTGGCCCTGCTGCTGGCCGGGACCGGTCTCGGCTGCGCCGCGAGCGCGGAAACAGGCAAGAATCGCGATCGCGACAAGCCAAAACCGGCCGAGAAAAGCGATTGAGCGTCGGGCCCGCAATCGCCTGCGGCTGCCCGCTCAACAGACCAGACATCCTCAACCCGATCGTGTCTCAGGGCCCTGGTTTCTCCACGGGCTCCTCGCCGCGTTGGTAGATCGGCAAATAGCGATACTCGACGGCCAGGGCGAGCACACCCATGGCGGTGCAGTAGTTTGGTCCGTACTGGAAGCTCTCCGCATCGCGGGCCAGCCAGGAGCCGTTCTCATTCTGATTGCGTAACAGCACTTCATGGAGTTGGGGGCGATAAAAGCTCCAGTAATTGTCCCCGAGCTGGAACATTGCCTGCGCGCTGTAGTACACCGAGTAGAAGAAATGATTCTGGCCCCAGCGCGGCGGATTGCGGAGGAGCAACGCCCCGGCTCGGAGGGCTTCGGGCGTTCCGTGCCGGTCCTTGCCGCAGATCTCCAGGGCCAGGATGCTGGTGCCGGTGCACGGGATCGTCACCCCAGCGCGCGGATGGTAGCGAAAGCCGCCGCTGGCCGGATCGCGACAGCGCTGGACGTAATCCACGGCTAGCTCGATGCTCTCCGGCGGTACATCGCAGCCCAGGTTCTTGGCCGCCCGCAGCGCCAGCATTTGCCAGCCCGTGACGCTGATATCGCCGTCGATCTGATTCACCTGATAACGCCAGCCGCCCCGGTGCAGTCCGCTGGTGCGCTGGGCTCGGAGGATCACCGCGACGGCGCGTTCGAGCTTGTGGCGTACCTCCTGGGCCAGGCTGCCGTCGACCATGCCGGCGACCTCGGCGAGCATGAGCGTGCAGATGCCGTGATGGTACATCTCCTGGCTGCCTTCGGTGGCGAGGAGGCCATTGGGCTGCTGGACCTCGAGCACCCAACGTATTCCTCGGGTCACGTTCTCGCCGTAGGGGCCCTCACCCGGAACCTGGCCGGCGGCCAAAAACGCCAGAACAGCCAGCCCCGTGATGGCGGCATTTTTGCGAAACCGCCCGGCACGCCAGGAACCGTCGCGTTCCTGCGTTCGCTGAAGAAACTCCAGGGCCTGATCGATGGCCTGCTCAGCGGGGTCCCGCGCTGAGTTCTCGGCACGGGGTGCGGCTCGGGCAGAGAGCGGCAGAGCCAGAACCAGCGCCGTGGCTCCTCCAGCCACGAGGAGAATGATCCAGCATCGGAAGAAGCTACTCGTACGCACTGGACTCACCTTTCTCCAGGGCTCAGGAGTAGGTACCCAGTACCGAGTACCAAGTACTGGATACCGAGTATAGTCTCGCTCCTGGAGTTCTTGCTTGTGGGTTAGGATTCCGATCCTGACGTCAGGATCGGAATCCTAACCCACAAGCAAGAACTC
>JBGQLF010000431.1:0-7786 GCA_041499985.1 Gemmataceae bacterium | reverse complement strand
TTCTCCATCATCGCCATGGCCGGGAACACTTCGCGGATCTCCCTGGCCAGGTTGGGGTAGCGATCCGCATATTCCTTCAGTGACGGTCGTTCGCCCCGCCGATAGCGCTCGAGGAACTCCTCGGCCAGTTCCAGGACCAGCGCGGAGTTGGATGGTGAAGCGGACATGAGGATTCACCTCCCGTCGACGAAACGGGTTGGAGGTTGGGGCGAGTCGGTTTCTTTCGGTTGCCGGAGAGCGAGTCACAGTTCACGGAAGCCGGGAATCCGGGTCAGGATTTCCCGCAAGCGCTTGATGGCGCGCAGATAGCGGCTGCCCGCGCCCGCCTTGGACAGCCCCAGCACCGCGGCGATCTCGCTGGTACTGAGCTGTTCGAAGTGTTTCAGGGCGAGCACTTCGCGGTCGATCGGGTCCATGCTGTTGAGCGCCTCCTGCACGTACAGGCGGGTCTCCGCCTTGATCGCAGCCTGGGAAGGCGTGGTCAGTTTCCCCAGCAGCTGCGCTGCCAGGGAGGCCGAATCGGCCTCGGGAAGGCCGCCCCGATGCAACGTCACTTCGCGGTCGGCATCGCGCAGCTGGGTGCCGAGGTGACGGCGGTGGATCTCGGCGAGCTTCAGGCCGGTCAGGTGCCGCAGCCAGAGGTAAAACGGCAGCGCCGGCTCCTGTGCATACTTCGGGAGTTGTTTGGCTACTTCCAGGTAGGCTTCCTGAAGCACGTCGTCGTCATCAACCCGTCCCTGGAGGCGGCGGCTGAGGCGCAGATGCACCATGCGCTTGAGCCGGTCTCGATAACGCGCAAACAGCTCCCCGAACGCCTGTTCATCTCCGCGGGCTGCCCGCTGAAGCAGGTCCGCGACTACGCTGGCTTCGCTGTTCATGACAGAGCTCATACCCTTATTAAGTGCAAGCGCGGACCGATCGTCTCTATCGGGTGCGCCGTTTTTTGGTTTTTCTTCCAAAAAGCTGGACGAGGACAGTCCCATCCCCGTCTGGCGGACAACAGGTTCACACGGTTGGGCCGTCAGCCAAGCCCTTGCATCCTATCGCCCCCGTGCGATAATTTGGACCACAGCCCCAACTTCTACAAGAGGAGCCATAGGATGTACCCCCGCGTGACCCGCCGTCGTTTCCTGCAAGACGCCGCCACCCTCGGAGCCTCCCTTGCGGTTGCCCGCGTCTTGCCGGCCGCCGATAACAAGCAAGCGTCGCCGAACGAACGCCTCAACCTCGGCATCCTCGGCGTCGCCGGCCGCGGCGCCGCGAACCTGGCCGGCGTCCGCGGTCAGAACATCGTCGCTCTGTGCGATGTGGACTCGAACCGCGCCGGCAAGGCGCGCGAAACCTATCCGCAGGCGAAGTTTTACGACGACTTCCGCCAGCTACTCGACCAGAAGGATGTCGAGGCAGTCGTCATAAGTACGCCGGATCACATGCATGCCATCCCGGCCGTCCGGGCCATGCAGGCCGGCAAGCACGTCTATTGCGAAAAGCCGCTCGCCCACTCCGTCCATGAGATCCGCGTGATGATGGACACCGCGGCCAAGCACAAGATCGTTACCCAGATGGGGACGCAGATTCACGCCGAAAACAACTATCGTCGGGTTGTCGAGATCGTCCAGAGCGGCGCGGTGGGCACCATTCGCCGGGTCCAGGTCTGGTGTGAGCGCCGTCCCACGGCGGGCTGGCGCGCCAATGAAGAGAATAAACCTCCCGCTAGTCTTAATTATGATCTCTGGCTGGGACCGGCCCCCTATCGGCCGTATCATGCGTCGCACGTGCCACTCCGGTGGCGCTGGTGGTGGGACTTCGGCGGCGGCGTGTTAGCCGATATGGCCTGCCACTTCATGGATTTGCCCCACTGGGCGCTCGGCCTGCGCACGCCGGCCACCATTGCCGCCACTGGCCAGGTACTGCACCAGGGCGACAATGACATGCCGGACCTGATGCAGGTGGAATACGAGTATCCCGCGCGCGGCGAACTACCGCCGGTGCACCTGACCTGGTATCACGGCGTTCCGGGGCCGGACCTGTCCGGCAAGGTGCAGTACGCCACCTTCCGCTCGGGCGTCCTGTTTGAAGGCGACAAGGGCCAGCTGGTGGCCGACTACACCCATTACAAGCTACTGCCGGAGGACAAGTTCCGCGACTTCACGCCGCCGCCCCAGACCATTGCCGCATCGCTGGGCCATCACAAGGAATGGATCGAGGCGGTCAAACACGGCGGCGAAACGACCTGCAACTTCGCCTACAGCGGTCTGCTGGCCGAGACGGTGCTGCTCGGCAATGTCGCTTATCGCTGCGGCCAGAAGCTGCACTGGGACGGCAAAGCCGGCAAGGTGACGAACGCGCCCGAGGCGGCAGCGTATTTGCAGCGGGAGTATCGCAAAGGGTGGAAGCTGTAAAGAAGGGACTCAGAAGCCAGAAGTCAGGGGTCAGTACCCCGTACTCAGTACTCGGTACTAACCCCTGGCCTCTGACCCCTCAATTCAGCAGCTGAATCACGCGCACCAAAATCACATTCACCGCCAGGACCAGGAAAGTCGATACCACAACGCCGCGTGTCGCCGCTCGACCGACGCCTTCGGTGCCGCCGCTGGCCCGCATGCCGAAGTAACAGCCGGTGACGCCGATCAGGTAACCGAACACCGCCGTCTTCAGCGTCGCCGGGATCACGTCTCCCAGCCGTAGCCCACGCAGGCACTCATTGCGATACTGGACCCACGACATGGTGCCGCCCACGGCTTCCGCTGTGTAACTGCCTCCCAGAGCGCAGTAAATAATGAAGATCGTCAACAGCGGCAGGGCCAGCATGCAGGCCAGGACACGCGGAGCCACCAGTAGGTGCAGCGGCGATTGTCCCAGGATCTCCAGCGCGTCGATCTGCTCGGTCAGGCGCATGGAACCGAGTTCGGCTCCGAGACTGGCTCCGGAGCGGCCCGCCACGATCAGGCCGGCTCCAGTCGGCGCAAACTCCAGCACCACGGCCAAGGCCAGGGCTTGCGGCAGGTATTGCGGCGCTTCGAAGCGCTCGAGCACGCGGTGCAGGTGGAGCCAGATGACCACGCCCAGCGCCAATCCCGCCACGGCGCCCAACGGCAGCGCTCCGATCAGGATCTGGTGCAACTGCCGATACACCTCACGGGGCCGACCGAGCGCCCGCGGAACCGCCAGCAGTGCCCGGCATGCAAAATGGGTGTACTGGCCCAGAGCTTCGAGGAATTGCAACATGAGTCCGCAGTCAGTAGTCAGCATTAATCCGGCAAGAAAGAAACGCAAGAACGGTCCGATCGATGAGTGGCGCGGAGCCCGTAGCCGCAAGCGTCTCGCTTGCCGGCTTGTGGCTGCCGAGAGCCGGCAAGCGAGACGCTTGCGGCTACGGGACAAGCGTGACGGACCAGGTCCAGTGCCGATCGGTCGTCTGTTGCACCGTGTGGGCGCCAAAACCGAGGGGAGCAATCAAGTCGCGGATCTCGGCCAGGGTCAGGGCGGCATGCAGCGAATCGGCAAACATCTGGCGTTGGTGTGCGTTGGCATTGCCGGCGTAGGTGCTGACGAGGTGCTGTACCGTGGCTTCATCGGCCGGCCGCAGCAGGTCGCGGACGAAGAGGGTTCCCTCGGGAGCCACGACGCGGACCATCTCGGCCAGAACGGCTGCCGGCTCGGGAATGTGGTGCACGATGCTGTTGGAGAGGACGGCTGCGAAATGGCGCGCGGGAAACGGCAAGTGCTTGGCATCCTGGCGCTGGAGTTGCACACACTCGTCGAGGCCGGCGCGGCGAACATTTTCCTGTCCCTGGCGCAACATCTGCTCGGCCAAATCAACCGCGATCACCTGCGCGGTGGGTACCCGCCGGCACAGCTCGATGGGAATCTGGGCCGTGCCGGTGCCGACGTCGAGCACCGGATTGCGCCGGTCCCAGACCGCCAGGAAGTCCGCGACGAAAAGGCGATTGACGGCGCTATGGTCCATCGCGTCGTAATCGCGGGCTTCCTCAGCGGAATCCATCGCTTCGGGCTCGAGGACACGCGCGAGCATGGTTACGCCTCGACCAAGGCCGGCAGACGCGAGGGGGACGTCCGATTCTCCTGCCGGCGCTGGCGTTCTTCCTCGAGGACGGCGAGCAGGTCGGCACGCAGCTCCCAGTTGTGCGGTCCTGCATGATCCCAGGCGCGAATGACGTGCGACGTCGCCGGGTTGAGCTGGG
The DNA here is from genome assembly GCA_041499985.1 of Gemmataceae bacterium. Lineage (GTDB taxonomy): Bacteria > Planctomycetota > Planctomycetia > Gemmatales > Gemmataceae > JBGQLF01. The sequence continues at coordinate 3,581 of JBGQLF010000431.1, read as the reverse complement.
CTACCTGATGCAGCCAGGTGATGCCGGAGTCGAGGGTTAGATGAGCGGTCTGGGGGTGGTTCCACGCCACATGCGTCGCCAGGCAGCCCATGGGCACGGCACGGGTAAAGCAGCCATGAATCAACAGGGGACTGCGCTTCTCTAACAGCTCGATCAGGCGATGCAAGCCCACGTCGGTAATGTTCGGCAACCACGACGACCGCAGTTCATGAGCACAAGCCGGAGAAAGCATGGTCGGACTCCTTTACAGGAACGAACAACTCTGCGGGAACCCACCGTCGGGAATCCTCGGAGGGCTTCTGTCATTATAACAGACCGGGTCCAGCTCGTTAAACGGAAGAGGACTTAATTGCCGCGTGGTGCGCAGAAAACGTCGAGCGACCCTGGAGGTCAAAAAACCCCGCCGTTCGCAGGTGCGAAGCGGCGGGGCCGGAACAGAGAAGAGGCCAATACAGTTAAGGAAGTTAACCGGCCAGTTCAGCTCTGTCAATGGTTTTTTTTAATTCTGCGTCAAGACCAGCTCGCGGACTCGGTACAAGCGTTCAGATTGGGCTCTTGAATCCCTAACCCTTGGACTTCGCAGCCCGCTCAGGCCGCAACGACCGCACCACCGTGCCGGCCTGCCACATTTCGCTCTCGGCGACCGTTTTCAATTCCTTCTCCAGCTGCTCGCGATAGTCCTTACGGCTATTGGCTTCGAGCACGCGCCGCGTTTCCTCCCCGGCCGCCACCTTTTGGTACAGTTCCTCGAACACCGGTTTGCTGGCATCGCGGAAACGCTTGAACCAGTCGAGGGCGCCGCGCTGGGCCGTCGTCGAGCAGTTGGCGTACATCCAGTCCATGCCATTCTCGGCAATGAGCGGGTAGAGGCTCTGCGTCGCTTCCTCGACGGTTTCATTGAACGCTTCCGAGGGCGAATGGCCGTGCTCGCGCAGCACCTCGTACTGCGCCAGCCACAGACCATAGATCGCTCCCATGAGAACGCCCCGTTCGCCGGTCAGGTCGCTGAAGACTTCCTTCTGGAAGGTGGTCTCGAACAGGTAGCCCGAGCCGATGGCGATGCCGAGCGCCAGACAGCGGTCGAGGGCCCGGCCGGTGGCGTCCTGATGGATGGCGTAGCTGGCGTTGATCCCTTTGCCTTCCAGGAACAGCCGGCGCACCGTCGTGCCCGATCCCTTGGGCGCCACCAGAATCACATCGATGTCCTTGGGCGGCACCACTCCGGTCTGGTCGCTGTAAACGATGCTGAAGCCATGAGAAAAGTACAGGGCCTTGCCGGGTGTCAACAACGGCTTGAGGCGCGGCCACTGTTCCTTCTGACCAGCATCGGAGAGCAGGTATTGCACGATGGTGCCGCGCGTGGCGGCCTCGTCGAGGGAAAACAGCGTCTGGCCCGGCACCCAGCCGTCTTGCTGGGCCAGATCCCAGCCGCGACCCTTCTCGCGCAGGCCGATGATGACGTGGACGCCGTTGTCCTTCAGGTTGAGCGATTGGCCGCGGCCCTGCACGCCATAGCCGAGGATCGCGACGGTCTCGCCGCCGAGAATGGCACGCAGCCGTTCCGGCGGAAAGTCGGCCCGTTCGGCCACGGTCTCGGTATTGTTGCCGATGCGAATTTGACGCATAAGTCTGGTCCTTTTTGGTGAGTGGTGAGGGGTGAGGGATGAGGTGTCGAGGAACCATGCTGGTGCCTGTTCTTCACCACTCATCACTCACCACTCACCAACTTCTGTACTCACTGTACAAGGACCCGCACTCGCTGACCACGGACGCCGGCCAAGGAAAAAGGGCCTCACGCCTGTATTCAGCTGTTCCCACTTGTAGCTTTTCCTCCACAGCGGTAGGCTGCAACGGTTGCGGGGAGTCGCAGGAATCGGGATGGTCGGCGTCATTGTGGCCAAGAAGAAACCGTTCTCCCTGGTCTACGCGCCCGTGGTACACAAGCACCTCGGCGCCATCGACGCGAGGTACGACTCGCTCCTTCGTGAGAAGACCCAGGAGCAGTTGACCCACGAGCCGGACGTCGAGACCCGGAAGCGCAAGCCTGTTCGGCCGCCGGCTGCCTTTCAAGCGGAATGGGAGCTCCGGTTCGGCCCGAACAATCGGTTCCGCGTTTTCCACCAAATCGATCACGCGATTCGGGAAGTACGGATCGTGGCCGTCGGGGTGAAGGACCGGAACCGCTTGCTTGTTGGCGGGGAGGAGGTAACGCTGTGAAGACTGCCTCAGCCGCGAAGATCGCGGCTCAGTTCAACGAGTACCTGGAGGCTAGCCGCGAGCAACCCGTGCTGGTCACGCGCAATGGCAAGCCGGTCGCCGTGCTGTTGGCCGTCCAGGACAAGGCGGAAGCCGAGCAACTCGCCTTGGGCCGTTCGCGCTCCCTGCGGTCTATTCTGGAGGAGGCCCATGAGCAAATCCAGAAGGGCGAGGGCATTCCCCACGACCGGTTTTGGCGGGAGGTCGAGCAAGCGCGCCGCGCCAAGCGACCGCCACGATCGCGCGGCAAGAAAGGCTAACCATCCGTTGCCGCAGGCCGCGGCCTTCCATAAGGAATGGGGAGATCAAAAGGCACGCTTGGCGTCTTTGCGAGAGATGTTCTGGTCCGGCCGCGCCGGGGCAGCCAACCAAGGTGAAGAGACACAACAAAACCCGGCGGGGCCTTCGAGCCATGACGGCCTACCAGACCCGCTGGGCCAACGCTTCCTTTGGCCGAGTTGCTCGTACGCAGTTCGACACCGGGCAACGACCTGGACTTGTCATTTCGGCACGCTCCGAAGGAGCACACAACGCCTGCGGATTCTGGCCAGGCAGATCAGCGCGATCTGCCGCGAAGTGCTCGCCGGGCGCAGGCCGACCGTATTGTTGCGGTTCGTCGGCCGATTCCTGTTGCGAGAGGGCGCACGCACTTTCGACGCAGGAAAGAGGGAAAAGTCTTCCCTGCTTGATCGGAGTCATCGTCTGCCGAGAACCGCACCTACCCTTTGTCCAACTTGCCCGTCCCCTTCGGGTGCGATGGATTTCAAGCGCCAATCGGCTGTCGCGAGCTGCTGGGTATCCAGAGCAATGGCATCGCGTGTGGCCACGGAGCGGAATCCCGCCGCATGGCTGCCACACGGAACCATTTCCCCTTCAACTTCGACCAGCGCTTGCCGCACACCGTCCATCAACAATTCGCATTGGCAGGGGCGAATAAACTTGGTTTCGCCCTCGACCTTGCCCACGAACACCGTGCGACCATCCGACAATCGAAAAAGTTCGGCAATCATCATCTCAAAACAGCTATGCGTGTTCATGGTATTTCCCCAACATTTGTTGGAGGATTCGGGCATCTTCGGATGCGATTCCCAAAAGACGTTGATGGCGGAGCAGGAATTCCTTTACATGAGTTTCTGCTCCCGCTACGCCGAGCCGGTCAATGATTCCAAGTCGATATTGCGTCCCGTGAAGGAATTCCTCCAACACCTCTACCTTTGTTGGATTGTGCCGAAGCAAAATATCTGTCATGTTCGGACCACCAACGTTCGCCTGGGCACGCATGTAATCAAGGTATCGCAAGTCATCTGTTCCTGGAAGAGCATAAG